>DBGBEM010000080.1:0-11042 GCA_048477235.1 Muribaculaceae bacterium
ATATCGGCGGTTACGCTATCTACGACATGGATCAGTCCACCGGCGCTTATGCATACTTAGGCAATTCCAGCGCAATCACTCCCATGTTCGACTGCTCGGCAAACGGTGACTTCCTGAAGCTCATCCAGTTCAACTGGAACGGCACAACCGCTCCCGTCAACGGCATCTGGTTTGCCGCTGATATCCAGGGCAAGACTTATGACATCGGTCTCGACGTCATGGATCCCGTATATTATCAGAACAACGCCAGCTACAGCACAACTATGGCAACTGATGAAGGCGACGAAGATGTCTCGGGCGAATGCTATGTATGGCCTGTTGAATACAACATCGGTACCGGTTATGAGACCTACGGCGTTGTTGATTGCGGCGGCGCTATCATAAGCATTGTCGACGGCAAGGACGCTACTTGCTATCCCAACGTAGCTCTCTACTATGCCGGCAGCGGTATCTATTGGGGCGATGCTCAGAATTCTTCCGCCAACTTCGCAGCCGCAGGCAGCTTCGCTGAAAACGGCGACACCAAAACCATCACCTATCCCGACCTCAGCTGGCTTCTCGGCAACGGTCAGGAACTCGGTTACTTCACCAACACCACAATCACCTTCGGTGGCACAGGCGCTATCAACGAAGTAGCTGTTGACAACAACAACGCTCCTGTTGAATACTTCAACCTTCAGGGTGTCCGCGTCAACGAGCCCGTAGCCGGCCAGATCGTTATCCGCCGTCAGGGCAACGAAGTATCGAAACTTCTCGTGAAATAAGTTATAAGATCATAAGCAAATTGTTTTTGGGGGGCGCGCCGTCGAGGCGCGCCCTCTTTGTGATTTATTTTCGGGGAATTTTGTAACTTTGCGGTCGAAAACGACCTTTCGCCATGCGCATTGACATACTGACCGTATTGCCCCAGATGCTTGAGTCGCCGCTGAGCTGCTCGATCATCGACCGTGCCCGCCGTCGCGGGCTCGTCGACATCCAGGTTCATAACCTCCGCGATTACACTACCAACCGCTACCGCAAAGTCGACGACTATCCCTTCGGCGGCGAGGCGGGAATGGTCATGCAGATCGAGCCTGTCGACCGTGCCATCAGTGCTCTGAAAGCCGAGCGCGACTACGACGAGGTCATCTTCACGGCCCCCGACGCCGAGGTGCTCTCGCAGCCTCTGGCCAACCGCCTGTCGCTGCTGGAGAACATAATAATTCTCTGCGGCCACTACAAGGGGGTCGACCAGCGCATCCGCGACCATCTCATCACGCGCGAGATCTCCATTGGCGACTATGTGCTGACCGGCGGCGAGATTCCCGCCGTTGTCATCACCGACGCCATCGTGCGGCTGCTTCCGGGAGCTCTCGGCGACGAGCAGAGCGCGCTGAGCGATTCTTTTCAGGACAACCTCCTTGCTCCGCCGGTCTACACGCGTCCGGCCGAATACAAAGGGTGGGGCGTTCCCGAAGTGCTCCTGTCGGGCCATCAGGCCAATATCGACAAGTGGCACCACGAGCAGGCCATCGAGCGCACGCGCCTTCTGCGTCCCGACCTGCTCGGCGACGATGTCTGATAATCCCCCAAAACTCCCAAAATTCCCAAAACTCCCAATCACCGAAATAAATGTCAACCGAACAACAACGATTCGCGATGCTCGCCAAGACCTTTCAGGGTCTTGAAGACACTCTCGCCGAAGAGCTCCGTCTTCTCGGAGCCGACAATGTAGAGCCCGGGCGCCGCATGGTATCTTTCGAGGGGGATCTCGAGATGCTCTACCGCGCCAATATGTGCTGCCGCACGGCCCTGCGCATCCTGAAGCCCCTGTTCAGCTTCGAGGCGTCGGATCCCGACGAGCTCTACGACCGCGTCAAGGCTCAGGAATGGGACAAGGTTCTCACGCCCGAGAAGACCTTCTCGATCGATGTCACCGTCTACAGCGACGAGTTCCCCCATTCGCGATATGTCACCTACCGGGTAAAGGACGCCATCGTCGACTATTTTCAGGACCGGCTGGGCGAGGGCGTGCGTCCCGGCGTAAGGCTTCAGGACGCCGACGTGATGCTCAACGTCCATATCGCCGGCCGGCGTGTGTCGCTGTCGCTCGACTCGAGCGGCGAATCGCTCCATAAGCGCGGCTACCGCGTGGCTTCGACCGAGGCGCCGATCAACGAGGTGCTTGCCGCCGGAATAATTCTGCGCAGCGGCTGGCGCGGCGACTGCCCGCTTGTCGACCCTATGTGCGGTTCGGGAACATTCCTCGTCGAGGCCGCCCTGATAGGCGCCAACATAATGCCGGGCATCTACCGCCGCCACTTCGCTTTCGAGCAGTGGCCCGACTTCGACCGCGAGCTTTTCGAGAGCATCTATAACGACGACAGCGCCGAACGCGAGATTCCGTTCAAAATCTACGGCGCCGATGTCGATCCGCGCGCCATCGCCATAGCCGAGCGCAACATAAAGAGCGCCGGAGTCGGCCGCTTCATAGAGCTGGAGCGCAAGGCGCTGGTTCAGTGGACCGATGCGCCCGACGAAGGGTTCCCCGGAATAATGGTCACAAACCCGCCCTACGGACAGCGCATACGCGTCGAGGATATGGAAGGGCTCTACGGCCTGTTGGGCACGAAGCTCAAGAACGTGTTCAAGGGCTACCACGCCTGGATAATCGGCTACCGCGACGATTATTTCAACAAGATAGGGCTTGCGCCGAGCGTCAAGCTGCCGACTCTCAACGGCTCGCTCGAATGTGAGCTGCGCGAATATGTCATCTTCGAGGGAAACTACGACAGTTTCCGCGCCTCGGGCGGCTCGCTCCGCACCGAAGCATCGGTTGAAAAAGCCGAGCGCGAAGAGCGCAAGCGCGCCGACCGCCGTAAGAAAAGCTTTAAGGAACTTAAGGACTTTAAGGACTTTAAAGACCTTAAAGGTTCTAAAGACTTTAAAAGAAGCAAGAAAAAGCCGCGCCGCGACTTCGACGACGAAGAATCGGAGAATCCGCTGGCAAAGCGCCGCAACCCCCATGCCCTCAAGGATATAATCGGGCGCAAGCCGAAGCTCGGCGACAGTGCCGGCCGCCAGACCGTCATGCGTCCGCGCCGAGGCTGGAAACGTCCCGACGGCGACAATAATTCCGACAGATAACCTCATTAAACCGACAACGACAATGGCAATACAATATCGCGTTGACCCAAGCGCGTTCATTAAGCAGGAATTGAAAGAAAATCCGTTTGTGGCCCAGGACCCCAAGACCGAACAGCGCGAGCGTCAGCTCAACGTGCTTCTTCTCGGTTCGGGGGGGCGCGAGTCGGCCCTGGCCTGGAAAATGGCGCAGAGCCCGCGTATGGGCCGTCTCTTCATAGCTCCCGGCAACGGAGGCACCGGCGCCTTCGGCACTAACATCGCCTTGAAGCCGACCGACTTCGATGCCGTGGCCGCCGCCATCGACGCCAACGCCATCGACCTTGTTGTTGTCGGCAACGAAGACCCGCTCGTGGCCGGCCTGCGCGACTACCTCGCACGGGAGCGTCCCGGAGTGCTCGTCGTCGGGCCCGGTGCCGACGGCGCCCGACTCGAAGGGAGCAAGGAGTGGGCCAAGGAATTCATGACGCGCCACGGCGTTCCTACGGCGCGCTACCGCAGCTTCACCGCCGCTACCGCCGCCGAAGGGCGCGCGTTCCTCGGCGAGCTGAAGCCCCCCTACGTGCTCAAGGCCGACGGACTCGCCGCCGGCAAGGGTGTGCTCATCATCGACAGTCTCGAAGAGGCGCGCCGCTCGCTCGACGAGATGCTTTCGGGAATGTTCGGCAACGCTTCGGCCACGGTTGTCGTCGAGGAATTTCTGAGCGGAATAGAATGTTCGGTGTTCGTGTTGACCGACGGCCGCGGAGGCTACAGGATTCTTCCTGTGGCGAAAGACTACAAGCGCGTCGGCGAGGGGGACAAAGGCCCCAACACCGGCGGCATGGGCGCTGTCAGCCCCGTTGTGTTCGCCGACGACGCCTTCATGGCCAAGGTAGAAGAGCGTATCGTGTGCCCGACAGTCGACGGTCTCATAGCCGACGGCATCGACTACCGCGGATTCATCTTCTTAGGCCTTATCAACGTCGGGGGCGACCCGATGGTGATAGAATATAACGCCCGCATGGGCGACCCCGAGACCGAGGTCGTCATGCTGCGCATCGCCTCAGACCTCCTTCCGGCCCTCGAGGCCGCGGCCCGCGGCGACCTCGGCGACGTCAGGGTCGACATCGACCCGCGCGCGGCCACTACGGTCATCGCCGTCAGCGGCGGCTATCCCGGCAAGTATGCCAAGGGACTTCCGATAGCCATCGCCGACAGCCTGCCCGAAGGGGTGACACTCTTCCACGCCGGCACGGCCGCCTCGGCCGGCGGCCTCGTGACCTCGGGCGGCCGCGTGATCGCATGCAGCGCCATAGCTCCGACCGTCTCAGACGCTCTGGCAGCGAGCTATGCGGCCGTCGACGCCGTCAGCTTCGAAAACAAGAACTTCCGCCGCGACATAGGCCGCGACCTCCTTGCTCTGGGCTGATGACAGCGCGTGAGGCCAATCTGTCGGCGACGCTGCGCTCGACCCCGTTTGCCGTCGCGCTCGCTCTGGCGGGCGTGGCGATGATAGCGTGGGAGTGCGGCGGCACGACCGTGCCTGAGCTCACGGCCTTGCGCAGTTTTCTGCTTCCGTCGCCCAACCTGTGGTTCGCCGGAAGTCCCGCCACGGGCTGTTTCGTCAATCTCGCCTGTCTGGCGGCTGTCGTCATGCTGATGGTGTGGATCAACGCGCGCTTCAGCGTCGTGCGCGACTATTCGGCGACATTTATCGGCTTCTTCCTCGTCATGACGGCGGCTACCCCGATAGCTGTCGCCGCCTTCACGGGCGCCACAATGCTGGCGCTCGTTGTTCTGGCGGCCGTGGCGATGCTGATGTCGGTCTACAGCGAGCCGCGCCTTTCGCGGCGAATCTTCCTCGCTTTCTATGTCGTGGCCGTGGCGTCGTTCACGCAATATGCCTTCGTGGCCTACGCCGTCATCTTCGTGGCCGGTCTCATTCAGCTGCGCGCCTTCACCGAGCGCAGCCTGACGGCGGCGCTTCTCGGCATCGCCGCCGCGCCGCTCCCGGCGATATGCCTGGCGCTATGGCTCGGCATCGGCGGCCTGCGGCGCCCCGAAATCGTCAATATCTATCAGTCGTGGGCCGGCGAGGATATCGTCAGGCTCTGGGTCACGGTAGGGTTCACCATCGCGCTCGGCTCGGCGCTCGGCATCGTCAATCTGCTTAAGATCTACAGCCTCAACGCGCGTTCGCGCGCCCTGAACGGTCTGCTGTCGACGGTGTCGTTCATCACGGCCGCGATGGCTGTGATCGACTTCACCAATATGCCGGTCTATATCGTGCTTCTCAACGCCCTGACGGCGTTTCAGGCAAACTATTTCATGAAGCTCTACGAGCGGCGCCGCAGCTATCTGCTCGTTCTGGCGCTGCCGGTTGTATATGTCGGACTTTTTGCATGGATGGCTGCCGTATGAAACTAATTGTCGAAAACAAGATTCCGAATATAGCCCCGCTACTTGCGGAGCTCCCCGTCGAGCCGCTGTTTCTGCCTCCCGGGGCGATCACCCGTGATGCAGCAGGCGATGCCGAAGGGCTTATCGTCAGGACACGCACACGCTGCGACGCCGCGCTGCTCGACGGCACTGCGGTGCGCTTCATCGCCACCGCCACCATCGGCACCGACCATATCGATCTCGACTATTGCCGCCGGCGCGGAATAACAGTGGCGTCGGCGCCCGGCTGCAACGCTCCGGCCGTGGCGCAGTGGGTCTTCGCCGCCCTCGCCGCTGTGCGTCCCGACGCCCGGACGCTCGGAATCGTCGGCTGCGGCCATGTCGGCTCTATCGTCGAGCGGTGGGGCAGGGCAATGGGGCTACGCGTTCTCGTCAACGACCCGCCGCGCGCCCTGCGCGAAGGTCCCGGAGGCTTCTGCGACCTCGCTACGATAGCCCGCGAGGCCGATGTCATAACTTTCCACACGCCGCTCGACGCCACTACGCGCCATCTCGCTTCGCGCGAGTTCTTCGCCGCCCTTCGCCGCCGCCCGGCCATCTTCAACGCCGCCCGCGGCGCCATTGTCGACACGCCGGCCCTCGTCGAGGCCATCGACAAGGGGCTTGTAGGAGCCGCCGCCATCGACTGCTGGGAGAACGAGCCGAATATCAGCGCCGCTCTTCTGGAGCGCGCCGCCGTGGCCACCCCGCATATCGCCGGCTACAGCCGTCAGGGAAAGATGCGCGCCTCGATTATGGCCGCCGACGCTCTGCGCCGCTATCTCGGGATGGCTCCGACCGGCGCCGCCGCAAGCGTCCATCCCGTGCCCGAAACAGTCAGCCTCGCCGAGGCCGCCGCGTCTTACGACATCGCCGCCGACACCGCCCTCCTGCGCGCCCGGACGGCCGATTTCGAGGCCCTGCGCAACGGCTACAGCCTGCGTGAAGAGCTCTGACGGGCGCATATTGCCACTATATTAATCAGGAACGCAGCGACTGATTGTCAGCCGCTTAGCTGCTATATAGGCTATATTCCGGGCCTATAGGATTGTCGCGCGCATGGAGCAAGGTAATTTTGTGGCAGAAACCTGATTAAATCTATTTATTCAAATGAAAAAACTACTTTTATTTACCTTGACGGCATTAATGGGGACTACGGCAGGGAACGCCGCAGTCACTCTTGCCTGTTGGGATTCATCGACAAACGCCACTAAACAGGGCAGCAGTGCATTGGTGGCCTACGCGACTGAAAAAGGAATCGGAACAACCGGCGACAACAAGCAAATCGAATTCACTGAGATCGAAGACGGAAACTACGTGCTGACCTTCACTCGCGACGTTGTCATGAACAACGGCGACCGTTTCTGCATCCACGACACCGACACTAACGGAAAAGACACTTGGGTTCACTTCCACGACTCGACATTCCCTGCCTACAACGGACAGTGGTTCACCGACGGCACCGAAGACATGGAGGTGCGGTCGACTGACGGAGGCTCGACCGTAACTGTTCGCCAGATACGCCTGAAGATCGACAACAGCGACTCGGGCAACGTAAAATATTCTCTCGAAGTCAGGTCGCAGCGCAGCGCTTCGATGTCGAGCTACGGCCTGCAGGTGTGGGACACCTCGTCGCTCGCGTGGGACACCTCGGGCGGTCTGAACGATGTGTTCGCCGAGAACAACGCTTTTCCGCTGCCCGAGAAATTCAAGCGCTATGAGAGCAACGACCGTAAATTCCTCGCTTTCTACGGCCCGCTCGACGCCGTCGACATCGCCGCGCTCGAAGCCAAAGGCGCCACCGCTAAGAAATGGGCGTCGGCCGACTACCGCGAGGGCACGAAGTTCGCCCGTGAGGACGCCACCGAACTCTATGTCATCGACTTCACCGAGGCCGAGGGACACCCCGAGGGTATCCATGTAACCGTGCCTCTGCAGGCTCAGGCCGAGGACGGCGACTATGACACATCGAGCACCGGCGCCGAGGGCGTCCCGATGTTCTACCGCAACGGAATCCGCTTCGGATTCTTCGATTTCGACTTCAATGAGGGTGTCGACCGTCCGACCGACCATCTCCGTTTCGTCAAATGGGGCCACGTGTTCCGCCTCAACGAGATCTCGCGTCCGCTGAACGCTTTCCCGCAGTTTGATTCGGGCAACAACTTCACGACATTCACCGACGACTTCGGCCCCGGAGTATGGAACGGCGTCAAGATGGACTCGGATGACTTCAGGAATAAACCGGCGAATGAATACAATACCCGTTCGAACAAACTCGGCGACACGCGCCTGCTTGCCGAATATCCGATGTATCTGAAGCGAATCTGGCTCGAAGTCGCCTATTGCAAGGAGAATCCCGCCTACAAGCGCCTCTACCTTTCGTTCGAAGGTGACTACGATATGCCCGCTTCGGTTCAGTTCGAGCCGAAGTATATCTACAAAGCCGCGACAAACGGCAGTTGCGTGACCTCGGCTCCCAATATCTTCCGCGGCGCCGACGCCAAGATGGGCGAACCCGCCTTCCGCCGTTTCTACAATCTGCGCACCGAAGAGGACGGCGTTCCGACCGACACTTACGTCATGGCCCGTCTCGGTTGCTCCCTTGAGGAATATCTCAGCCACACCGGCATCAACCATATTCTCTATGATCTCGACTTCCGCGACCCCTACGAGGTAGTGTCGAGCCGCAGCCTGCTCAATGCCGCCGGAGAACATATCCCATACGCCGACGCCGAAGGCGGCGAATCGGCACCGGGAGTGTCGAGCACTGTGGAAATCGTTGCCAAAGGCGGACAATACTACAATGTCGACGGCGACGAAGAGACGAAGCTCGACTATAGCCCGGCCGGACTCGACACATTTGTCGACGCCAAGAAGGTAGGACTCCTTTTCGACCCCGAAGATGCCGACCACACTCCCGCGAAGATTCATCTGACCGGCGAATATAATTTCCCCAACCAGACCAAGCCGACTGAGGTTGACCGTGTCTTCGACATTACATTCAGCTTCCCCGAGCTCACCTATGCGCTGAATCCCTCGGCCTCGGCCATAGAGATGAGCACCGACAAGACCTGTTTCTGGAGCCGCGTGAGCTGGAACGCCGCGAACAACAAGATTTCAAACAGCGGAACGCTTCCCGTCTACACCTACGCCGTCAGCCATTATGCCGACAACGAATCCGCTGCCGCTGACGACGCCGTCTACAGCTACATAAACGAAGGCAACACCGCACTCGACGGCACCAACCGCGACAGATGGCTCGATCAGGACGAATCGTCCTGCGGTCTGACCCATTTCCACAACGCCGGCACGACGCCCGATTTCGACTACTACAACCACTACAACGTCGAGGCCGTCTATAACTTCGCCTACGGTAGCAAAGGCCTCTGGCGTGAATCGCGCCTTATCGACAACAATGACGGTCGCTACGACGAAGAGGCCTTCTCGAAGACCGAAGGAACCGTAAGGAGCCGCGCGGCAGCCGACCTCACGACTCCCGTCGACGTGACGACCGAAAAAGGTTTCAAGTACGTCATACGTCCGGTTGTTGCTCCCGGCAAAGCCACGGCAACATTCACCAACGACACGCAGACGACAGGCATCGAGACCGTCGGAGCCGACAGCAATGCCCCGGCAGAATATTTCGACCTTCTCGGTCGCCGTGTGGCAACGCCGCAGCCCGGCCAGCTCGTCATACGCCGCCAAGGCAACACAGCAACAAAAGTAGTTTTTGAATAAACTGATTTTACACCGGAAAGGGCGCCCTCGTCGAGAAGGCGCCCTTTTCAGTATGCGATGGGTTATGTCTGTCTTAAAATCCTTCCGAGCAAATTATCTTGTCCGGGCGTAGGGACGTGCCTTTGGCACGTTTCACATGCGACTGGCAATCAGGGTGTCGCAACGCAACGTCCTGATTGCCATTGACTTGACGGACGCGATGAATCGCGTCCCTACGCTCGGACCGGTCGATTTGCTCGGTAAAATCTAACTGAACAACATTATTGGTCCTGATTCTTCTTTATCTGGGCTTTCTTGAAGTCTCTCCAGCGCTTATCCCGGTTCCTCTTCGCCTTTATGGCGGAGATGCCTGTCAGGTTTTTCAGCAGAAACAGGGCGCGGTTGCCGATGCGGAAGTTGCGGCTGCTGTCGATGTCGCTCAGCAGGCGGTGGTCGTAGGTGTATTCAAGACGTGCGGCGTCTTTGTCGAGGCTGTCGACCCGGTCGACAAGCTCGCGAACCGACGCCTCGAGCGGCGGGGCGTCGAGCGGCTCGTAGATTCCCATTGTCGACGCGTCGAACTTGCGGTCGGCCCATTTGCGCGCCTCTTTCTCGGTTATGAACTCCTTGTCGATGATATAGACTTCGGCGTTTGTGTTGACGAAAAACGACTGGCCGACGCGGTTGAAGCGGAACATATCGTGGCCGCGCCCCTGCGATTCGATAGAGAAGGAGTAGCCCGTCAGATCGATGGGATTGAGCGTCTCGCCGACAACGTCGCCATAGTCATATTCCGCCTTGAATGACCAGAAATCGAGGCCTGTGCCGAAAAATCCCGCGAGGTTCGGAATCCACCGGCGGCTCAGGGAGTCGGCCATGACATCGACCTCCACCGAAACCCTGTCGTCGTTTTTTATCCATGTTTCGGCCGGGCTGTAGCGGCCGCGGCGCTCGAAGAGCCCGGAGTTTCCCTTCAGGCTCGCGGGTAACTCTGTTCCGGGCGGGATTCCCATCCAGTCGGACCATGAGAAATGATGGCGCCCCATGTCGCTGACGCTGTCGAGCCCCGCATCGTTGGTGAACCGGTAATACGAGCGGCTCGCCAGTATCCGCGGGGTTGACCAGCCCTGAAATTTCGTGTCGTTGCCCGGAGTGAGCATATAGTCGACCATCTTCTCGCGGAAGAGGAAGATAGTGTCGCTGAGGGTTGTCATTGTCGAATACTCCCTGACATAGGCCAGAATGTGGAACACGCGGCGGTTGCGCGTCTCGATGACGACTTCGGGCAGTTCCTCGGCGAATTCACGGAGGAAAACGGTGTCGGTCGGTGCCGATTCGATGATCTTGTCCTCGAAGCCGAGATAGCGGATTGTCAGCGGATAGCTCCGTTCGGCGACAGGCGGCAGCACACCCCGGCGCCCGGTTGTGGCGATAGCGCGGCCGTCGCGGTCGTAGACCGACGCGTTGGGGAGCGGCACTCGCGACACCGAATCAGCCACGACCACCGGTCCGGCCTGCGCGGCAGCGCAGACCAGAACCATCAGAACGATAAAAGCAAACCGCCTCATATCTATATGACGCCGGCCGCGCCCGGAAATTACACCCCGGCGCATCGACAAACGCGAACTTCAGACACTCGCAACCTGAAGAATCGGGGTTCCCAGTGCATTTTCGATCGACGAAATTGTGTCGATAGTGAAATTGTGGGTTCCTCGCATCCACTTCCTGATTTCAGATTCTTTTTTGCCGAGCATATTGGCAAGGTCTTTTTGTTTAAGCCC
>DBGBEM010000081.1:0-2113 GCA_048477235.1 Muribaculaceae bacterium
ATAGAAGACCCCGTAGAGAAAGGTAAATACCATCCGCGCATCTCGGCCCAGTACACCTACATCTACCGTTCGCTGACCGACTACGAGAAATGGACATTCAACCGCCTCTACAACGACTTCTTCTACCGCCGCCACAACGACTTCTGGTATGGCAAGGCAATGTGGAAGCTGCCCGCGCTGATCGACGCCACCGACATGCTCGTCTGCGCCGAAGACCTCGGCATGATTCCCGACTGCGTTCCGGCCGTGATGAAAGCCCTTGAGATTCTCGCGCTCGAGATTCAGCGTATGCCGAAAGATCCGCGTGCCGAGTTCGGCGACACCTGGCACTATCCCTATTACTCGGTATGCACGACTTCGACCCACGACATGGGCGGCATACGCCAGTGGTGGGAAGAGAATCCCGAGAAGACGCAACGTTTCTTCAACAATGTTCTTCACGAAGGAGGTCAGGCTCCGCAATATGCCGAGCCCTGGATTTGCGCCAAGATTGTCGAGCTTCATCTGAAATCGCCCTCGATGCTGGCCATTCTGCCGCTTCAGGACATGCTCGCCATCGACGCCAAACTGCGCCGTAACGATCCCCGCGAAGAGCAGATCAACGTTCCGGCCAACCCGCGCCACTACTGGCGTTACCGTATGCACCTGACCCTCGACGAACTCGCCTCGGCCACAGAGTTCAACAACACCCTGCGGCTCATGATCGCTCAGGGAGGACGCTGATGACCGATCCGTTTGACCTTCGCGAGCTGCTCGACAGCGAAGCGCGCCGAATCAACTCCGAGGCGTTCATCGCCGACGATCCCGTTCAGTTTCCGCGCCGTTTCAGCTCGCTTCCCGACATAGAAATCACGGCATTGCTCTGCGCCACACTGGCGTGGGGCAATCGCCGCATGATATGCCGCGACTGCGAGAAACTGCTGACGCTGATGGACAACCAGCCCTACGCCTATGTCATTGACGAAGGCTATCTCGATCTCGACCCCGACATAAATATCCACCGCACATTCTTCGGCCGCAATCTGCGCCATTACCTTCGCGGACTCCGCGCTATCTACATCCGCCACGGCTCGCTGAACGATTTCGCCCGTGCGATAGGCGCCGTAGATGCCGAAGCGCCCGCATGGCGACTGGCCGAAGGTCTGAACGCCGAACTCTCGGCCGCCAACTCAGGCTGCACCGACAGCCGATGCCTGCCGGTCAACACCTCGACGACAGCGCTCAAACGCCTCAATATGGCTCTGCGCTGGCTCGTGCGCCGCGACGGCATAGTTGACCTCGGCGTCTGGGACTCCATAACCCCGGCGCAGCTGCGCATTCCGCTCGACGTCCATGTCGGCGACGTCTCGCGCGAGCTCGGGCTGCTCTGTCGCCGCAGCAACGACCGCAAAGCCGTCGAAGAGCTGACCGGCCGTCTGCGCGAGTTCAACCCCGACGATCCGACTCTCTACGACTTCGCCCTCTTCGGCATCGGAATGCGCCTCTGAAGCTCCGGGTCAGGGCCCTTAAAGTCCCTAAAGACCTTAAGGACCTTAAGGTCTTTAAGGACGCTTTTTTGCCGAGGAAGTTATTTTTCACTACCTTTGCAATATGGTTAACCGGAATATCATACTGGCGCTGGCGGCAGTGAGTCTGTCGGCCGGCGCATCGCCCCGCAGCGTCGTTTCGCCGCTGACAACGGGTATACTCGAGCGCGCCACGGTCATGTCGGCCCGCACCAACGCCGTGGGAGCGCTCGACCTCACCGACCGCATTCTCCGTTCGACGCTGCTGACGCCGTCGGAACGCGACGACACGGAATATATCAACGCCCTGTCGTTGCTTCAGACCGGCGACACTGCCGAGGGCTATGCCGCGCTCGAACGCTTCGTCGCCGGCCATGCGGCAAGTCCGCTGCGCTGGAAAGCCACTCTGGCTCTGGCTGCCGCTGACATCGCCGAAGGCAGCTATGCGATGGCACTGCGCCGCTACGACACCATCCCCGACAACGCCTTCGCAGGCGATGCCGCCCGCGAGCTGACTCTCAACCGGGCATACTGCCGCCTGCTTCAGGGGGATGCCGACGCTGCCCTCCCGCTTTTCGAAGCCGTAGGCAACGAAGGCACTCTCGGCG
>DBGBEM010000082.1:0-1230 GCA_048477235.1 Muribaculaceae bacterium
ATCTATTCCATTGTGCTTTCGCGCGACGTGCATACGCACGAGATTTTCTCCGAGCTGAAGGACAAGCACGTCGAGAATATCGGCGAGGAACTCACGGCGTGGGCGGATACGAACGACAAGGAGATCGCCCGCCTCAAGGAGACCGAGCAGTTCCGCAAACAGTACCTGGGCAACGTGGCGCACGAGCTCAAAACCCCGATCTTCAATATCCAGGGGTATATCTCGACACTGCTCGACGGAGGCCTGGAGGACGAGCTCATCAACCGCAAATACCTCGAGCGGGCCGAGAAGAGCATCGATCGCCTGATCAATATCGTCAACGACCTGGATACCATCTCCAAGCTGGAGAGCAACATGAACCGCCTCGAAATGGAGAAGTTCGACATCGTGGCGCTGACGAAGGAGATCGCCGAGCAGGCCGAGATGGAGGCCGACAAAAAAGGCATCCGGATTTCGATCAAGGGCGCCGACAACCTTCCCTCGCCGTTTTGGGTGCTGGCCGACAAACATTACATCGGTCAGGTCATCGTGAACCTCGTCATCAACTCGATCCGCTACGGGAAGGAGGGCGGTCTGACGCGCGTCCATTTCCGCGACATGCTCGACAAAATACTTGTCGAGGTGGAGGATAACGGATTGGGAATCAGTAAGGAGGATTTGCCCCGCGTCTTCGAGCGATTCTACCGTACCGACAAGGGGCGTTCGCGCGAGCAGGGCGGTACCGGCCTCGGACTGGCGATCGTGAAGCATATCATCGAAGCGCACGGCGAACGCATCAGCGTGCGCAGCGAACCCGGCGTGGGGAGCACCTTCTCGTTCACGCTCAAAAAAGTCAACCTGCAAGAACTGAATAAATGATACGACCGTTAAGCATCGTTTGGAATTTCGACCCGGTGTTCTTCTCCATCGGGTCGCTCGACATCCGCTATTACGGATTGATGTGGGCGCTGGCAATCCTGATCGGCGCCAAGTTTTTCGATAACTTCTGCAAGCGCGAGGGGCTTCCGCCGAAGGTCTCCGAGTCGATTTTTATATATGGTACGCTGGCGACGATCATCGGGGCGCGGCTGGGGCACTGCCTCTTCTACGACCCGATGGAATACCTCAGCAAGCCGTGGACGATCATCACGGGTTTCCGGGACGGCGGCATGGCCAGCCACGGCGCCGCCATCGGCCTCTTGATCGGCCTCTGGCTGTTCTCGCGCAAGAACAAGCTGCCCTATATCTGGT
>DBGBEM010000083.1:0-15836 GCA_048477235.1 Muribaculaceae bacterium
GTATTTTTCGGAATATTAGCAGGCGCGTCATTTGACGAGGATGGAAATCTTGAAGCGTGGGTCTGGCTGATAATCATTGCCGCATTAGTTATTTTCTTTTTTGCACTAATATCAGGCAGACATGAAGAACTAAAACGCAAAGAAAAAGCCAAAGCCGAATCTGAGGCTCGCAAACTTCGCAAAGCTGAAGAAGAAAAAGCATATAATGAATGGTTAAACAATTACATCGAAACTAATGGTTTACCTGACAAAACAATTGTCATTGAGCCAAACAACATAACGGGTGTAATCCATGTTCATGAGGCAACAGAAAAAATCTTCATGCAAGGTAAGCATTATGATTTTAAGGAAATAATGAGCTGTACCTTTAATGATAATCCAACTACTATCAAAGGTAAAATAACATCAACAACTAAATCTAAAACAGGCTCCACTGTGGGACGCGCAATAGTCGGCGACATCATCGCTGGTCCAGCAGGAGCTATTATTGGGGGCACAACAGGGAAGAAAACAACAGAATTTCATCAAGAAATGGACAGAATAATTCATGATTACACAGTCATTATCAATATAAATAGTATTGCAGCTCCTATAATACGTATTCACACTGGCTCTGATGGCAAATTAGCCAACGAAATTGTCGGCTTGATGAATGTCATTATATCTCGCAATTAACTGTTCTCTCAAACTACATATGATTCATGACATTGCAATCGCATAATTTAATTTAGTTGCCATTTTTATATCTAAGAGGTAAGAAAACAGTCTCGGCAATTCCGCTAATGAATGGCTTTCTCAAAATATCGGGCGATTATGAATCGTGGGATGTCTATCGAAAATCGGTGATAATCTGCGACGTTACTGAGATGTTCATAACCCGCGCTTTGCCGCGCGGCTCTCGCACAATCGACCAGATGCGTCAGGCTGCCCGCTCCTGCAAACAAAATATAGTTGAGGGGATAAGCGACGGAACAGTGTCAATTGAGATGTGTATAAAGCTTATCGGCGTTAGTCGCGGCTCAGTCATGGAACTGCGCGAAGATTACGCTGACTTTCTACGGCAAAGCAAGCTCGAAATATGGGACAAAGATGATCCTCGCACACTCTCCACACGAAGATATTGCCGTTCTCATTATGATCCCCGCGAATTTGTAGAGAAATGCGAGGCTCGCACCAACGAAACAGTCGCCAACATTATGCTAACCCTGATTCGGCAAATGGAGGCTATGCTAGCGAAAGTATTGAAATCGCTCGAAGCGCGATTCCTCGAAGAAGGCGGCCTGAAAGAGGCCATGAGCCGGGAGCGACGGCGCCGACGCGGTTTCTGAACCGAAGTGATTCATATAGTTTATGTTTTCTATTACATAAACCCATACATAACATAAGCCACATAAAAAATACATCTCTCCGGCGCCAAAGAAACTTTTTTTGGCGCTTTCATATATTATTGTGTAACTTTGCGGCCGAAAAGTCACTATTCCCATCCAACCCATCCCAACGATGAATATCTCACTGAACTGGCTCAAAGAATATCTCGATATAGAAATGCCCGCTGAAGAGGTTGCCGACGCACTGACGTCGATAGGCCTCGAAACAGGCTCCGTCGAAGAAGTCGAATCGATTCGCGGCGGCCTCCGCGGTCTCGTCATCGGAAAGGTGCTGACCTGCGAGGCGCATCCCGACAGCGATCACCTGCATATTACGACCGTAGACCTCGGCGAAGGGCAGGCGACTCAGATTGTCTGCGGCGCGCCGAATGTCGCAGCGGGCCAGACTGTGGTAGTGGCTACCGTCGGCACCACTCTCTACGACGGAGACAAGGAGTTCAAAATCAAAAAATCAAAGATTCGCGGCGTTGAATCGTTCGGCATGATATGCGCAGAAGACGAGATCGGCGTAGGCACAAGCCACGACGGTATCATTGTCATCTCCGACGACATCCGTCCGGGCACTCCCGCAGCCGAATACTACGGACTGTCGAGCGACTACGTCCTCGAAGTCGACCTCACCCCGAACCGCATCGACGCCGCAAGCCACTATGGAGTCGCCCGCGATCTGGCGGCATGGATGGCCATGCACCGCACCGCCCGTCAGCTCCACCGCCCGTCGGTCGACGGATTCGCCCTCGACCGCCCCGACGGAGGTATCGCTGTTGAGGTTGCCGACGCAAAAGCCTGTCCGCGTTACTCGGGAATAACCGTGCGCGGCGTCAAAGTCGGCGAAAGCCCCGAATGGCTCCGCACACGCCTGTCGACTATCGGAGTGCGCCCGATCAACAACATCGTCGACATAACTAACTATATCCTCCACGCCTTCTGTCAGCCGCTCCATTGCTTCGACCTCAACAAAATCGAAGGAGAAAAAATCATCGTAACGCAATGCCCGACAGGCACACCGTTCACCACGCTCGACGGAGTCGAGCGCAAACTCGACGAGCGTGACCTCTGCATCTGCAACGGCCGGCGTGAACCGATGTGTATCGCCGGTGTCTTCGGCGGAATGGACAGCGGCGTGACGGAGACGACAACCGACATATTCATCGAGAGCGCCTGCTTCAACCCGACAGACATACGCAAGACCGCGCGCCGCCACGGCCTCCAGACCGACGCCAGCTTCCGCTATGAGCGCGGTGTCGACCCTAACGGCACAATGTATGCTCTCAAGCTCGCCGCCATGCTCGTCAAAGAGATTGCCGGAGGTGAAATCTGCGGCCCTGTCTGCGACATATATCCTGCTCCGGTAGCGCCCTACCCCGTCACCCTCGGCTATGAGTCGGTCGACCGCCTCATAGGCAAAAAGGTCGGCCACGACACTGTGGACAAGATTCTCGGACTGCTCGAAATAGCCATTGCCTCACGCCGCGAAGGAGAACTCGACCTCGAAGTTCCCACCTACCGCGTCGACGTCCGCCGTCCGTGCGACGTCATTGAGGACATCCTCAGAATCTACGGTTACAACAACGTCGAATTCGAATCGCGTCTCCACGCCTCGCTGAGCTACAAAACCCATACCGATCTCGACAATGAGCTGCGCCGCCGTATCAGCGAACAGCTGACCGGCGAGGGCTTCAACGAGATTCTCAACAACTCGCTGACGTCGGTCAAATACTATACCGACAATGCCGCCATGCCTCTCGACCACTGTGTGGCCCTGCTCAATCCGCTGAGTCAGGATCTCGGCGTCATGCGCCAGACACTGCTCTACGGGGGCCTCGAAAGCCTCGGGCGCAATATCAACCGACGCCGCCCCGACCTCGCTTTCTATGAATTCGGCAACGTCTACTTCAACAATCCTGCCGTAGCATCGACCGCCGAGGCTCCCCTTGCGCCTTATCGCGAGGAAGGCCGCCTCGCACTCTGGCTGACCGGCAATATACGCCACGGCAACTGGGCCCGTCAGGCCGAACCGTCGAGTTTCTTCGACCTGAAAGCCGCTGTGCTCAACATACTGACCCGCATGGGCATCGACAGTCATGCCGTCCAGCTCACCCCCGACGCCGAGCCAACAGCCGATTTCGAAGCTTCGCTGTCGCTGACAACCCGTTCAGGCAAGTTGCTCGGAACCATGGGCATTCTCAGCGCATCACTTCTCAAACGCTTCGAAATCTCTCAGCCGGTGGCCTACGCCGATCTGCGCTGGAACGAACTGGCGAACCTGTCAATCGGACATAACGTAAGCGCCTCGATGCCTCCGAAGACCCATCCTGTCAAGCGCGATCTGGCCCTGCTGGTCAACAACGACGTCACTATGGCAATGATCGAGACCGTAGTCGGCCGGAGCGAGAAGAAACTGCTCCGCGCCGTAGAACTCTTCGACGTCTACGAAGGTAAGAACCTGCCAGCCGGCAAAAAGTCATACGCGATCTCAATGACACTTCAGGACAACGAAAAGACGCTCAACGACAAGCAGATCGACGCCGTCATGAACAAAATCATCGCCAATCTCAAGCGCGAGCTCCACGCCGAACTCCGCTGAGCCAGACCTCCGAAATCATCAACAACAATTATAATCAATTCCAACAATGGGAAGAGCATTTGAATATCGCAAAGCTCGCAAGCTGAAACGCTGGGGCAATATGTCGCGCACTTTCACGCGCATCGGTAAGGAAATCACCATCGCCGCAAAAGCCGGCGGTCCCGACCCCGACACCAACCCCCGCCTGCGCGTGCTTATGCAGAACGCCAAGGCCGCCAATATGCCCAAAGACACTGTTGAGCGCGCCATCAAGAAAGCGACCGACAAAGAGTCGGGCGATTATAAGGAAATAGTCTACGAAGGCTACGGGCCATACGGCATTGCAATCGTTGTCGAAGCCGCTACCGACAACAACACCCGCACCGTCGCCAACGTCCGCTCATACTTCACCAAACATGGCGGTACGCTCGGTACTCAGGGCTCGCTTTCGTTCCTGTTCGACCACAAGAGCGTGTTCAAGGTAAAACCCCGCGAAGACATATCGCTCGAAGATCTCGAGCTCGAACTGATCGACTATGGCGTCGATGAAATCGAGGCCGACGAAGAGGAAGTCGACATCTACGGCGCCTTCGAGGAATTCAACAACATTCAGAAATACCTCGAGGAACACGGTTTCGAGATTATCTCCGCCGAATTCGAGCGCATTCCCAACGATCTCAAGGAGGTCACCGACGAACAACGCGAGAAGATCGAGAAACTTCTCGAGAAATTCGAAGACGACGAAGACGTCCAGAACGTCTTCCACAACATGAAAGATTAACATCCCCCCTTACCCGCGAGGCTGCTCCGCCACCGGGCGGCAGCGGCCTCAGGCTTGTGCCGCGACAGCGGCTTTCGACGACACTCGTCCAACAATGCTGTAAATGAAGAACCTGATAATTGTAGAGTCGCCTGAGAAGGCCAAGACTATCGAGGGTTTCCTCGGAAAAGATTTCAAGGTAATGGCCAGCATAGGCCATATACGCGACCTGCGCAAACGCGACATATCTGTCGACAAGCAGGGGAATTTCGAGCCCATCTACGAGATTCCCGAAGACAAGAAAAATATTGTCCGCGACCTGCGCAAAGCCGCAAAGGAGGCAGAGACGGTCTGGCTCGCGAGCGATGAAGACCGCGAGGGTGAGGCCATAGCCTGGCATCTTGCTGAGGTGCTCGGACTTGACCCGTCCACAACGCGGCGCATCGTATTCCACGAGATTACCCCCGAGGCAATCCACAAAGCGCTGGAGAATCCGCGCACAATCGACCTCAACCGCGTCGACGCCCAGCAGGCGCGCCGCGTGCTCGACCGCATCGTCGGCTTCGAGCTTTCGCCTGTCCTCTGGAAAAAAATCAAACCGGCCCTAAGCGCCGGTCGCGTCCAGAGCGTTGCAGTGCGTCTGATATGCGAACGCGAGGCTGAAATCAAGAACTTCGAGACCGAAGCCCACTGGCGCGTGACCGCACGCTTTTTCGCACCCGACGGAAAGGCTGTGCGCGCCGAACTGTCGCGCACACTGCCTACGCGTAAAGCCGCCGAAGAATTCCTCGAAGCCTGCGCCGGCGCCCGTTTCGAGGTCTCCGATGTTCAGGTTCGCCCGGTGAAGAGGTCGCCTGCACCGCCCTTCACCACTTCCACTCTCCAGCAAGAAGCATCGCGGCGGCTCGGAATGACCGTAAGCCAGACTATGATGGTCGCCCAGCGGCTCTATGAGGCGGGACACATTACATATATGCGAACCGACTCGCTGAACCTCTCGTCGATGGCCATGAATGCCATTGCCGCCGAGATTACCGGATCGCTGGGAGAGCGTTATGCCCATGCGCGCCACTTCCACACCTCCAGCAAAGGAGCGCAGGAAGCCCACGAGGCAATCCGCCCCACATATATCAACAAGACGACCGTCGACGGAACCGACCGCGAAAAGCGCCTCTACGCCCTGATATGGAAACGCGCCGTTGCGAGCCAGATGGCTGACGCCGAACTCGAAAAGACTACCGTCACCGTCAGAATCACCGGCAATTCCGAGCGTCAGGAGCATTTCAACATTCAGGGTCAGGTTGTGAAATTCGACGGTTTCATGCGCGTCTATGCATCGAAGACTCCGCTCCAGTCCGACAGCGAAAGTGACGACACGGCCGACGAGACCCTGTTGCCGCCGATGAAAACAGGCGACACGTTGAAGCCCGAAGACATCACCGCCACTGAAAGCTTCAAGCGTCAGCCACCGCGCTACGACGAGGGCACACTCGTGAAGAAACTTGAAGAACTCGGAATCGGACGCCCGTCGACCTATGCGCCGACAATTTCCACCATACAGCAGCGCGAATATGTCGAGAAAGGCGAAAAACCGGGAGTGAAACGTCCCTACACGATCCTCACTCTCGACGGGAACAGCGGCAAAATAGGCGAACAGACAGCTTCGCTGCAATACGGCGCCGACAAAGGCAAACTTATCCCTACCGACACCGGCATCGTCGTCAACGACTATCTGACGGCAAACTTCCCCGACATCCTCGACTACGATTTCACAGCCCGCGTCGAAGGTAAATTCGACCTCATCGCCGAAGGAAAATGCAACTGGAACGACGAGATATCGCAGTTCTATGCCCTCTTCCATCCCGAGGTTGTGAAAGCGGAAGACACCCGCACTGAACATCGCGTCGGCGAACGCATGCTCGGAACCGACCCTGCCACCGGCGAACCTGTCAGCGTCAAGATCGGCCGCTACGGCCCCGTCGTCCAGATCGGCAATGCCCAGGGCGAGGCAAAACCGCGCTTCGCCTCGCTTCGCAAAGAGCAGAGCGTGTTCGACATAACCCTCGAAGATGCCCTCAAGCTCTTCGACCTGCCCCGCGAACTCGGTTCGTTCGAAGATAAACCCGTCAAAGCCGCTATCGGACGCTTCGGCCCCTATATCAGCCATGCGTCGAAATTCGTATCTATCCCCAAAGAGCTCTCGCCGACATCGATAACCCTCGACGAAGCCATCGGACTAATCAAGGCCAAGCGCGATGCCGACGCCAAGAAGATCATCAAGACGTTCGACGAAGAACCCGATCTTCAGATTCTGAACGGCCGCTACGGAATTTATATTGCTTACAAAAAAGCTAACTACAAGATTCCGAAGACCGTCGAGAATCCCGCTGAACTCACTCTCGAGCAGGCCCGCGAAATAATCGCCTCTCAGCCCGCTCCGAAATCAAAAGCCAAAGGGCGCGCTACCCGCCAGAAAAAATCATGATGACGATATGCCACGTCCGTTAAACCACAAGCCGGGCACGAGAAAAGGTCTTTTCGTGCCCGACGTCATTGAAACCTACAGGCCTGAAGGCCCCACACGTCTGCTCGACTTCCTGATTGAGGCGATGCCACAGCGCAAACGCACAAACATCAAGGAGCTGCTCGCCCACGATCAGGTCGCCGTCAACGGCGCGCCGACCCGCCAGTTCGACACGGAACTGTCGGCCGGCGACGAAGTGAAGGTCAACCTCGTGCGTCCCTTCCTGACATTCCGCAACCGCCGGCTGCGTCTTGTCTTTGAAGACGACGACATTATTGTTGTCGACAAAGGCTACGGACTCCTTTCTATGGGAACCGACAAGATAAAGGAAGGAACCGCCTATTCGATATTGCGCGACTACGTCAAATGGAGCAATCCACGGAACAAAATCTTCATCGTCCACCGTCTCGACCGCGACACCTCAGGCCTGATGATGTTCGCCAAGAACCAACAGGCCAAAGAGACCATGCAGCACAACTGGAACAACATAGTTCTCGAACGCACCTACGTTGCGGTTGTCGAGGGATATATCGGGGATGACGAGGGAACCATCCGCTCTTACCTCAACGAGAATGCCGAGCATGAAGTCTACTCCACACCCCGGCCCGTCAACACCGACAGCAAGCTCGCCGTCACGCGCTACCGCGTTCTCGACCGCTCTCACGGCCACACACTCGTTGAACTGAGCCTCGACACGGGCCGCAAGAACCAGATTCGAGTCCACATGAAAGACCTCGGCCATCCGATCGTAGGCGACCGCCGCTACGGAGCTGCTACATCCCCCATCCACCGGCTCGCTCTCCACGCCCGCACGCTGAAGTTCGTTCATCCGAATTCGCGTCGTCCGATGGACTTCTCAACCGGTATTCCCGCCGCTTTTCTGTCGCTGATGAAATAAATCCGCCAAAAACAGTTTTTTTTCACAGCATTGTCTCACGGCTGACACACGATTGTAACAACTGCGCATTACCTTTGCAAGCGTGAAAACCGTACCGCCTGACAGCGGTTCAATATACAAATCTATACCCAAGAACTAACACGACTTACAAAGGTTGTAAAATAGTAATTCTTAAAGCGCGGATTGTCGACGAGACACTCCGCGCTTAGCTTTTGAACGCGCATGCAAACCGCACACTAAGGTTTGCATTTATCGGGAAAAAAGCGTAACTTTGCGAAATAATAGCAATATTGCATCAATGGAGAAACGAAAAATCCTCTATATTTCTCAGGAAATCTCGCCCTACGTTGCCGAAAACCATGGCTCGCTCCGCAGTCGACTGATCCCCCAAGGAGTTCAGGAACAAGGCTTTGAGGTGCGTACTTTCATGCCGAAATACGGCTCTATCAACGAACGCCGTAACCAGCTCCACGAAGTGATTCGCCTAAGCGGCATGAATATCATAATCGACGACACCGACCATCCTCTGATTATCAAAGTCGCCACCCTGCAGCCCACACGCATGCAGGTCTATTTCATTGACAACGACGACTATTTCAGCCGCAGCCCGATACAAGCGCTCGAAACACGCACAAGCCTCGGCGACAACGATGAACGCGCGATATTCTTTGTGCGCGGCGTTGTCGAGACCGTTAAAAAATTACGCTGGGCTCCCGAAGTAATCCACTGCACAGGATGGCTTTCAGCCCTCGCCCCTCTTCTGCTCAAAAAAAGCTACAACGACGATCCCGCTTTCCGCGACTCGAAAGTAGTTGTGACAATAACATCTCCCGACGAACTGCTCGCCCCTCTGGCCGAGCGCTTCGCTGAGAAAATCATTACCGACGGCATTTCGGCCGACAACATAAAGTCCATAGCAACACCCCCGGTCGGATTCAACGAGCTGATGCGCATAGCCATTGACTATGCCGACGGCGTCGTCGCCGGAGTGCCCGACGCCGACCCGGCTCTGCTCGACTACGCCCGCAGCCTCGGGCGCCCCGTCCTCGACTATCACGACGACCCCGCCGAAGCCGCTCGCGCCTATGTCGATTTCTATAACTCGCTTTAACAAATGAAACGCCTCATAAAGGTCTTTCTGCTGGTGGCCGCACTGTCTGTTATCGTCAGTGCGTGTGACGACGACACCTCTACAATCGGCTCTTCTCTGATTCAGGATCAGGTGAAGATCGTTGTCGACGACTCTTTCACACTGACCGGCCACTCTGTCGCCTCCGGAAGAGTTCAGTCGAGAACAATACTCCAACTTCTGGGAAATATCGACGCCGAAGGCTACGGCTCTTTCTCGAGCGACGTAGTAACCCAGTTCATGCCCAGCCAGACCATTCCCTACACCGACGTCGACCTTGATTCCGTGCGTCTTGTCATGCGTATGCCCCTCGGTGGATACGTCGGCGACTCGCTGATGCCTATGGGAATAGCCATCCACCGCCTGACACGCGACCTCCCCGCTCCGATATTCAGCGACTTCAATCCCGACGGATATTACGAGCCAACGCCCTACGCAACGGCAACCTACACCGCCACAGCCGCCGGCCTCAGCCCAACCGAGCAGAAACGCAAATTCCGTCTTATCAATATCGATCTACCGAACAGCTTCGGAACCGAGCTTCTTGCCAAATACATAGAATCGCCCGAAACATTCGCCACACCCGGCGCATTCTCACAATGGTTCAAAGGCTTCTATATCAGAACATCATTCGGCAGCGGCCGCGTGGCCCAGATCGACTCGACAGCCATAACCCTCTATTTCCATCGCACCTATCGCGACGAAGAGACCGACCGCGACACAACCGTCTACAACTCGGCAGCATATCTCGCCGTGACCCCCGAAATCGTCACGAACAACAACATGCGCTATAACGTATCGCCAGAGCTGAGCGCACAGGCGGCCGAACAGGCCGTCATTGCCGCCCCGACAGGCTACGACGTCGAAGTCCGCTTCCCCGCACGCGAGATGATCGAGAAATACCGCAGCGAGAAAACTCTGCTTTCGATTATAAACACCGTGTCGCTTGAGATTCCGACGCTCGACATAACAAACAGCTACGGACTCACACCGCCCCCGACAGTCCTTCTTGTTAAAACCTCCGAGAAAGATGACTTCTTCGCCCGCAGCAAGCTTCCCAACGACACAACGTCTTTCTACGCGACCTACGACTCGTTCAACCATCGCTACGTGTTCAGCGAGATGCGCGACTACATACTGTCGCTACTCGATAAAGAAGAGATTACCGACGACGACATGAACTTCACCATCTGCCCGGTAACAATCGGCTTCGAGAGCAATGCGACAAGCAACAACTACTACTATTATTACTATTACTACAACATGTCGATGAGCCAGCAACTGACAGTTGCAAGCGTGACGCCCTACGTAAACAGGCCGTCGATGGGCATTCTCGATCTGAAAAATTCAAAAATTCTGTTTACTTATAGTTTGCAGACAATAAATAATTAGTATCTTTGCACCGCAAAACCAAGCCGCAATAGCTCAGTTGGTAGAGCATTTCATTCGTAACGAAAAGGTCGTGGGTTCGAGTCCCACTCGCGGCTCTCTGGCAGCCGATCCGGAAACGGGTCGGCTGCCATCGTTTTCAATGACGATTCAAGATTTTTGTATTGAAAATGTAACCGAATTGAAAATAATTTGTATATTTGCAAACAGAAGCAACTGTCAAAGGCAGTGTCGTCGTTTCTTTCTCTGCATGTCATGGGAAAGCGATTTTTCGGCTTAAATGATTAAGCCTCTGCGGTCGGCCTCTCTAATTTCAATCGTCATGCGTCCAATATTTCTAATTGGCTTTATGGGCTGCGGCAAGTCGACGCTCGGGCGTGCGCTCGGGGCGATGACTTCGTTGCGGTTCGTCGACCTCGACACCTTGATAGAGGCCCGCTGCCACCGCACAATAAACACCATTTTCAAAGAAGATGGCGAAGAACATTTCCGCCGAATCGAGCGGCGACTTCTCGAAGAGGTCAGCAATGGCGAAGACATCGTCGTTGCCTGCGGGGGAGGCGTTCCATCATACGCCGACAACATGGAGCTGATGAACAGCCGCGGGCTTACCGTCTATCTCAACACCTCGCGCGACCTGCTTTTGCGGCGGCTCAAGGCCGGGCGCAGATCGCGCCCGCTTTTGTCGGGACTCGACGACAGCTCGCTCGAAACCTTCGTAGACAGGCTCTTCGCCGAGCGCGAGCCTTACTACTCCGAGGCTAAAGCGACATTCTCGGGCGACCTGCTCGAAACCCTCGAACAGATCGAGCTGTCGGCAAACCGATTCATCGAATCATTTCATATAAACTAACCATTACTGAAGCTGTGGAAAAGCAAGCCTACACGACAAAACCGGCGCCCGACATGGCAGCCACCCTTCGCCGCCGCCTGACAATCGGGCTTCCGGCAAGCTCCCGGGGAGAAGAACGCCGGTTCCCTCTGACGCCCGAGGGCGTGACCCGGCTTGCCGAGCGCGGCTTTGTAATTAAGATCGAGCAAGGAGCTGCCGCCGCGCTCAACTATCCCGAGAACCGCTACACCCGTCAGGGAGCCTTCATCGTCAGCCGCGACGAGGCTCTCGGCTGCGACATCGTGATATCAATGGCGCCTCTGCGCCCGCGTGATGTCAGCAATATGCGGCGCGGAAGCCTCCTGCTGACGCTGCTCCATCCCGAGATGCAGAACGCCGATACAGTCGCCCCTCTGCTTCAGCGCCATATAACCACCCTTGCACTCGACCTTATCGAAGACTCGGAAAGCAACCGCCCTTTCGGCGACATTCTCGCCGAAATCGACGGCCGCGCAGCGATGACCGTCGCGGCGATGCAGCTGGCCGATCCTGCCGGAAAGGGAATACTGCTCGGTGGCGTAGCCGGAATTGTTGCCTGTGAGGTTGTCGTCATAGGCTCCGGCATAGCCGCCTGTTCAGCCGCGCGCGCAGCCAACGGTCTTGGCGCCACAGTCAGAATGTTCGACAACGATGTCTACCGCCTCCGGCGCAGCGTCAGTGAGCTCGGACAATGGGTAGTGGCCTCGTCGCTCCATCCCCACGTCGTGGGGAACGCCTTGCGTAGCGCCGACGTCATAGTGGCCGCAGCATCCTCGCAAGATGTCATCCTCGGCGCCGACGCCGTCGGCCTGATGAAAACCGGCGTCGTCATCGTCGACCTCTCGTCGATGCCCGGCGCCTCATTCCCGTCGTTGCCCGCAATCGACGTCAACAATCGCGCGGCAATAGCCGAAGCGCGCCGCTGCTCGCAGCGCGTGGCCCTGACAAATCCGGGAAGCCTCGTGCCGCGCACAGCCGCCATGGCAATGAGCGACACATTGCTCACCACCCTTGAGCGCATGTTCGCCTTCAGGTCGCTTTCCGACGCGCTCAACGGCCACCGCGGACTGAGAACCGCCGTGGTGACATACCTCGGGCGCGTTGTCAACCAGCAGATTGCGAAAGCCGCCGGTATGCGCCCCGTCGATATATCAATCTACCTCTCGCTGAGCTGATGCCTAAGAAATATTATGTTGTCTGGAACGGCGTCGAGACAGGTGTCTTCGACTCGTGGGAAGACTGCCTTCAACAGGTCAAAGGCTACAAAGACGCCCGCTACAAGAGCTTCAACTCCCGCGAGGAAGCTATCGAGGCGTACCGAGGCAACCCGGCCGACCACCTCGCCATCTTCCGCGGCATGGCCAGGCAGGCCAAGCCCAAAACCGATCCGGCATTCATTCCCGGAATGCGCCCCGACGCCATCGCCGTCGATGCCGCCTGCAGCCGCAATCCCGGCCCGGTGGAATATCGGGGCGTAGCCGTGATGACCGGGCAGGAGCTTTTCCGCGTCGGCCCGCTCGCCGAAGGGACAAACAATATCGGAGAATTTCTGGCCCTCGTCCATGCTCTGGCGTGGCTCGACAAGCTCGGCCGCCATGAAGTGCCGATCTATTCCGATTCACGCACCGGACAGAGCTGGGTGCGCAAGAAAAAAGCCAACACAAATCTGACTCCTACTCCCGCCAACGCCCCCCTGCGCAACATGATAACCCGCGCCGAGGCGTGGCTCGCCACACACACGGTCAAGAACCCCATCATGAAGTGGAACACCGAGGAATGGGGCGAGATACCCGCCGATTTCGGCCGCAAATAATTATCTGACATACTATGGAACAACCCGTTGAACACCACCCTTGGGAGCCGTTTACTCCCGACGGCGCTGTCGTTTTGTTCGTCGGCACCTTTCCTCCGGCGCGCAGCCGCTGGGCGATGGACTTCTACTACCCCAACCGAATCAACGACTTCTGGCGCATCATGGGCCTCATCTTCAAAGGCGACAAAAACGCACTGCTGACGCCCGACCTCACCGGCTACCGCCTCGACGAAATCAAGCAGCTGCTGACCGAACACCATATCGCCCTGAGCGACACCGGCCTCGCCATCAGACGCCTCGCCGGAAACGCCTCCGACAAATTCCTCGAGATCGTCGAGCAGCGCGACATCCCCGCTCTCGTCGCCACTATGCCAGACTGCCGCTTCATAGCCCCCGCCGGAATAAAAGCCTCGGAAGTCGTTGCCGAGCAAACCTCGACCGAAGTCCCGAAAATGGGCACCACCGTCAATATAAAGCTTGGAAATCGCCCGATAACGATAGCCCGCATGCCCTCGACCTCGCGCGCCTACCCCATGAAACTCGAGAAGAAAGCCGACTACTACCGCAATCTCTTCGAGCTGGCCGCCATCCTCTGACAATTTTTTCGTAATTTTGTCAAAACTGATTTTGCCCGATGACAACACCCTCCGACGCCCACGCCCGCATCGCCGCCCTGCGCGACGAGATAAACGGCCATAACCACGCCTACTATGTCGAGAACTCGCCGACGATCTCCGACCGCGAGTTCGATATGCTTCTCAAAGAGCTCGAACAGCTCGAGAAGGAGCATCCCGAAGAGTTCGACCCGCTGTCGCCGACCCAGCGCGTCGGCAGCGACCTCAACCGCAGCTTCGAGCAGGTCGCCCACGTCAGGCCGATGCTGTCGCTGGCAAACACCTATTCTATCGAGGAAGTCGACGACTGGGAGAGGCGCGTGCGCGACGCTCTGGCCGGCGAACGGCTCGACATTGTCGGCGAGCTGAAGTTCGACGGCACGTCGATTTCGCTTATATATAAAGGCGGCCGTCTGGTCAGGGCCGTAACCCGAGGCGACGGCGAGAAAGGCGACGTGGTGACCGACAACATAAAGACGATTCCGTCGATACCGCTGCAGCTGCGCGGAAGCGGATGGCCCGACGAGTTCGAGATCCGCGGCGAGGTGCTCCTGCCCTGGAAAGCTTTCGACCGGCTGAATGCCGAGCGGGCTTTCAACGAAGAGCCTCTTTTCGCCAATCCGCGCAACGCCGCCGCCGGAACCCTCAAGACTCTCGATCCTAAGATCGTGGCCCGACGCGGCCTCGACGCACGCTTCTACTATCTTCTGAGCGACAATCTTCCTTTCGACAACCATTATCAGAACATGGAAGCGGCCCGTTCGTGGGGCTTCAAGGTGTCGCCGGCGATGAAACTGATGACCTCCATCGACGAAATCGACGAATATATCCGCCACTGGGACACAGCCCGCAAAGAACTGCCCGTGGCCACCGACGGACTCGTCTTCAAGGTCAATTCGCTGCGACAGCAGCTCAACCTGGGGTTCACCGCGAAATCTCCGCGCTGGGCCATAGCCTACAAATTTCCGGCCGAACGCGCCCTGACCACCCTGCGGTTCGTTTCGTTCGAGGTCGGGCGACTCGGCATAATAACCCCGGTAGCGAATCTCGAGCCGGTGCTCCTTTCGGGCACCATCGTCAAACGCGCGTCGCTCCATAACGAAGACATAATCCGCAACCTCGACATCCACGAAGGCGACTGGCTGTGGGTTGAGAAAGGGGGCGAGATTATTCCGAAAATCACAGGCGTCGATCTTTCCCGGCGGACAGAAGGCGCCGAACCCGTGCGCTTTGTGAGCCATTGTCCGGCCTGCGGAACGCCGCTCGTCAGAGTCGAAGGAGAGGCGGCCTGGGTATGCCCCAACCGCTATGGCTGCCCGCCGCAGCAGATAGGCCGCCAGAAGTGCCATGCCATAGGGCCCGCCCTCGCCAGCCATCTCCATACAGGTCACCGGCACGCCGCAGGCCGCAGCAAGGTAGCTCTGGCCCACCTCAGGCGTCTTGAACAGCCCCCCGTGTCCGGTGAGCCGGTCGATGGCCACTCGCTCCCGTGATAGGATATCCATGCCCAGGCGCAGGGTGGCCAGCGTGGAATAAAGCTGGGCCCGAAGGAAGTTCGCCAGCGTCAGCCTGCTCTCCGGCGGGCGGACCACCAGCGGGCGGCCCCCGTCAAAGTGGGTGACCCCCTCCCCAGCCAGATAATTGACTACCGTTACCCCACCGCAATCGAGCTCGCCAGAGGTGCTCCACTGATAGAGGCGGTCGTAGAGCTCGTTTGGCGCCAAATCCGTCCCAAAGAGCCCCACCGCTTCCCTGATCAGCTCCGCCCAGGCGTTCATGTCCCCGGTGCAGTTGTTGCAGTGGACCATGGCCACCGGCGCGCCGTCCGGGGTGGTCACCAGGTCGATCTCAGGATAGACCCGCTCCAGGGGGCGCTCCAACACC
>DBGBEM010000084.1:0-1241 GCA_048477235.1 Muribaculaceae bacterium
TCAGGTAGGGGTCGGCGAGATAGTAGTTGTCGTAGGCGTTCGAGCGGCCGTTTGTGAGGCCGTTTGTCCATGAGCCGAACTCGAGGTCGAGGCCGTTTTCGACAGCCTCGGCGGTGTCGTGGGTGCCTCCCCAGTCAGAGATGACGACTCCGTCGAAGCCCCATTCGTCGCGCAGTATGTCGCAGAGAAGGCGCTTGTTATGACAGCCGTGCTGGTTCTGATAGAGGTTGTAGCTGCCCATTATCGACCAGGCGCCCCCTTCGGTGACGGCGGCCTTGAAGGCCGGCAGATAGATTTCATAGAGAGTGCGGTCGTCGACGATCACGTTCGAGGTGTGGCGGTTGACCTCGTTGTTGTTGAGGGCGTAGTGTTTGACGCAGGCTGCCACGCCGTTGCTCTGGAGTCCCTTGATGTAGGGCACTACCATGCGCGAGGCCAGCAGGGGGTCTTCTCCCATATATTCGAAGTTGCGGCCGTTGAGCGGAGTGCGGTAGATGTTGACTCCGGGGCCGAGAACGACATCCTTGCCGCGGTAGAGGGCTTCTTCGCCGAGCGACCGGCCGTAGAGCTCGGCCAGCTCGGGATTCCATGTGGCGGCGAGGGCTGTCAGGGCCGGGAAGGCGACGCAGGAGTCGTTGGTCCAGGCGGCCTGTTCCCATTCGTCCCAAAGCACTTCGGGGCGTATTCCGTGAGGGCCGTCGGTTGTCCAGAGCTCGGGGATTCCGAGGCGCTGGACGCCGCGCGAGCAGAATTTCGACTGGGCGTGGAGCACACCGACTTTCTCTTCGAGAGTCATGCGCTGCAGCGCGTCTTCCACGCGCTCTTCGAGAGGTTTCGACGGATCGAGATATGCCGGAACAGCGGCGGTGGCCCCGACAAGAGTCAGGGCCACTGCTGCCAGAGTGGTTGTGAGTTTCTTTTGCATGTTATATATGGCTGACTGTTATGGGTTTATCTCTTCAACGGAGAGCACACCGGCGTTGTTGCCAGCCGAGAGGTCGATTGTGAAGACGTAGGTGACCCCCTCTTTAAGCGAAGTGCCTTCGGCGAGGTAGAGGTTGCCCTTGTCATGGCCGTTGCCGTCGCCGATGAGCACGACAGAGCTCGTCGAGGTCAGGGTGGTGTGGTCGAATTCATTGTCCCAGCTCAGAGCGCCTCCGAAGAACTTGAAGTTGATCGAGCCGGTCGAGATCTGCTGGCCGCCGACGAGAGTCAGGCGGAACTTCTTGTTGCCGATCGGA
>DBGBEM010000085.1:0-3479 GCA_048477235.1 Muribaculaceae bacterium
CGTCAGCGAAGATTTCTCGCTCTGCTCGGCCGGCACGAATGAAGATCCCGACCGCACATTCATCGAAGGCCCCGGCTATCTCATTCCGTCGCAATACACCCATGCCCCGGGCTGGCACGGACGAGCCGTCATGCAAGCCGGCGGCGCTATCTGCATAGGAAAGATAACCGACCCCATGGCCGGCGAGATGACGGGCCAGATCGAGACTCCCGTGGCCGACCTCACCCGCGACAACGGACGCGCCTATCTGAGTTTCCGTGCCAAGTCGATGGCAAAGGATGTCGACGTTATGTCGGTCAGATGGACAACCGACGACATCATGCCGGCGACAGGCGAGATCCAGACCGTCTATATCAACGGCGACCGATGGACAACCATTCAGGTCGATCTTGAGAAATGTCCCGAAAACGCCGTCGTCCAGATATGGGCCGAATATAACGACGTGCTCATCGACGACATAACCCTTGAGCAACACCATCCCGTTATCGACGCTCCGAAAGCCCGCAAGTGGACTAACTTCACCGGCGACAGCTTCACGGCGAACTGGGACGCCGTCGAGGGTGCCGACCATTATATCCTCAACGTGTTCTATATACGGCGGCAGGGCACCGAAGACCAGTTGCCCGACTATAAATATGCCGTCAAAGACAAGGATGTCTACGACACTCATTACGACTGCACCGGACTCAAGCCCGACAAGGTCTACTATTACTACGTCCAGGCCGTCAACGCCGACGGCGTCGAGAGCGAGCCGTCGCAGACCGTCGAGGTGCTTGCGCTTGTCGTGCCCGACGGAATAACCGTTGGAAAAGTGACCGAAAAATCGTTCGAAACATCATGGAATCCCGTCGACAAAGCCGAGTTCTATGCATTCCAGGCAATTCTGACCCACAAGGCTCAGGCCGACGAACATTACGCCCTCATCGACGAGCCTTTCGACTTCGACATCAGTGGAACGCGCGAAGACCCGTTTGTCAACACAATCGGGATGTATGACATGGACGAATACGGCATGACGCGCTCCGGATGGACAATGTATGAAGGCGGAATAACCGACGGCGGAATCTGCCTCCACAATACCGTGCTCGGCGACGAAATGTATTACGGCGAGCTGACATCACCGATTCTCGTCGTCGACAAGAACGACGGATATATCGACATCGAATTCGACGCATCGACTTTCAACGACGGCGTGCGCCCCTACATTCAGGTCGCAGTGCCCGGCGAAGTCGACGGCAAGACCCAGTGGGTGCTCGGTGCCGGAGGTGAGGTCGACGAAGATCTCGGCCGCGACTACCGCCATATTTCGCTCCATTACAAAGTGCGCAAGGGAATCGTGCGCTTCTCGATAGGCTGCACCGACGGCGGCTGGCTGTTCATCGACAATCTGCGAATCTCGACGAATCTCGCCAAAGATGCCGTCCAGCTCATGCCTTATAAATATAAGGAGGTAGAGGAAACGGCCTACACCTGCCCCACCCCCGACCGCCGGCGCGGCGACAGCTACAGCTTCGCCCTGATGGCCGCATACCAGAAACCGAGCATGTTCATTCCGGTATATGTCACCAGCGACTGGTCCGACGAAATCGCCGTGCCCGACTATGAATGGCCGGCCGACGGACTGCGCCGTGTAACCGACGCCATGGCTTTCAGCGTAGCTCCGGCCGAAGGCGCCCTCCGCGTGACCAACCCCGAAGGCGCTGCGCTGCGCGTCTGCAACATGGCCGGCACCACCGTCGCCACTGTCGCGCTCGAAGAGGCCACGCTTCCTCTTCCGGCCGGGCTATATATCGTCACCGACGGCAACCGCGCCGTCAAGGCGGTTGTCAGATAACCGAAACTCTTTGAAATTCATTTTATAAACACACCGACGCTTATGAAAAAAAGTCTATTACTGTCTGTTTTGTTAAGCCTGGCAACGGCGGCGCCCGCCATCGCCGAGGTCACGACGGACTACACCGAAGGATTCGAGGGAACATCCTTCAGGCCCAAAGGATGGCGCAATGTCGCGTCCTCAACCTACGCCAACGCAACCTTTACCGTAAACGCCTCCGGCGGCCATTCCGGCGGGTGCCTTTCCGTCAACCAGTATTCCGACTACTACAGCACTTATTATAAGAACTTCAGCTATGCCGACGTGCTCGTGACTCCCAAGGTCAAAGGCACCGTCAGCATCTGGGTCAAGGCCAACGGCTCGAAGCCGCAGCTGACTTTCTATAAGATGGCCGACGACAAGACCCTCGGAAGCACCTATTCGGCCCCCTCTCTCGTCGAAGGCACAGAGGTGAACATCGTCGACGGAAAGACCCTCGACAACTGGACCGAGATCAAAGTCGAGAATGTTCCCGAGACATATATAGGAATCCGCGCCCATAATCTCTATATCGACGACTTCGCCGCCTCCGAGGCGACTCTGAGCTACGTCACTTCGGTGACGGCCGACGCTACGAACACTTCGGGGTCGACCAACTTCGAGGCCGATTCGAATAACAAGATGACGGTGAAATTCAAAGTCACTCTCGTCAACACCGGCGACACCGACATCACCGGGCCGTTCGACATCTCGCTCATCAATGCCACAAACAGCAACAAGCAGTTCGGAACCGACAGAATAACCGACAATCTTCCTTTCGGGGCGACCCTCGAGAAGGAGTTCTCGATGACAGGCGACGCCGAACTGGCGCCCGACACAAAGTCGAACGCCTTCCGCGTGAAGATCGCCCACTCGTCGCTCGGCGAGGTCGAGGCTTCACTCGGCTATTTCAATATAATTCCCTATGCTCCGGTCAAGAACCTGATGCTCGCCGAGGAAAACTACAAGAACGCCAACAACTACACGAGCGTCGACATCGACGACATGATAACAATCGGCGCCGGGACTTCCCCCTCGCGCAAACTCTGGCTATGGAACTCGGGAACAGCTCCGCTGAAAATAACAGCAATCAGGTGTGAGGGCGATTTCAGCGCCGACAAACAGGCCGTTGAGCTCGCCAAAGACGGCCGCACCGACATAACTGTCAGCGCCTCGGGTGCCCCCGGGCTCAAAACGGGCAAGATCACCTTCACCGACGAAACGCTCGGCGATTTCTCCTACGACCTTCAGGCTCTCGTGACCGACGGTGCCGCAGATGTCTATACCGAAGACTTCGAAGCCGAGACTCTTCCCGCCGGCTGGATCATCCCCTCGGGATGGAAATCGACCGACGCCGGCTCTCGCTCCGATCTCGCCGGCCAGAAGTTCCTCGCAAGCTCGTCGAACTCGGTCTACCGTCTGATTTCGCCTAAACTGTCGTTTGCCGACGGCGAGATTTTCTATTTCATGGCAACGAAGACCGACAACACTTCGGGCAAACTGAGCGTCTACACCTCGCCCGACCGTGTCAACTGGACCGAGGTCAAGGTCATCGACACACGCTCGGAAGATAAATCGGCTCTCTTCAACACCCTCAAGCCTACAGGCACAGGCTACGGTGTCTACG
>DBGBEM010000086.1:0-2254 GCA_048477235.1 Muribaculaceae bacterium
GGGTAGGGGAGGCGGTAGAGGCCGCGGTTTGTGGCCAGAAGCATCTGTGACCCCTGGAGCAGTGACGCGTATCCGGCGCCGAGCGACGCCGGCGGCAGCGGTAGGCGCGAGATCGCCGAGTTGCTGACCACGTAGTCGATACCGTTGTCGAGACCGAGCCAAAGGTTATGGTCGCGGTCGAAGGCCATTGTCAGAACGGTGTTGTCGCTCATGCCTCCCGACACATTAATATATGTGGGCTGCGAGTCGAGCGACGACATTATGGCAACGCCGTTGGCCACGGTTCCGAAGGCATACATTCCGCTGACGGCGTCGTAGGCGCCGCAGAAAGCCTGGTTGTCGGTAAGATAGCGGTTGACGGGGCTGTCGATCGGCGTGAGCCGGTCGGAGGTATCGAGGTGGTAGAGTCCGTCGAAGGCTGTCGCGATGACGGCGCCCCCCTGACGGGCCGGAAGAATGGCCACGATGCGCTTGCCTTTGAGCTCGGCTGCGCCGGTGATGTCGACCGAGCGGCGCTGCGTAACTTCGACGAGGCCGCCGTGCATCAGTCCGGCCATGAGGCGGTTGCCGACGACGGCCGATGTCGTTATCTTATCGCTGAGCGCGACGACGTCGGTCTGGCGGCCGTCGTAGCGCATCATCTTGAAGTCGCTCTGGAACCAGAGGTTATCGCCGACGCGGTGGATCTGCCATATTTCGCTGAAATTAGTGCCGGGAACGCTGATTGTCGGCGTCAGCGAGCGGTAGACGGGCAGATGGGTCAGTGCGTCGGCCTCGAAGTAGCCGAAATCTTCGCTGCCGCCGACGTAGATCCGTTCTTTGGGGCCATCAAGATAAATGGCGCGCACTGTCGAATAGTTCGGGAGCCTCCAGAGACGCCACGACTGGCTGTCGAACATCAGAAGGCCGAAGCGGTTGCCGAAATACATCCTTCCGAGTGAATCCTGGGCTACGGCCCAGTTCTGGGCTCCGGCTCCGTAGAGCGAGCGCGGAAAATTGCGCACCATGGGAAGGCCCGCGCGCGCCGGCATGGCGGCGGCGAGCAACAGCAGAATGCCGACAGCCCGGCATATATATCTCGACAGGTTAAGGTTCACAGAAAAAGGTAAGAAACGGGGCGGAAAGGGCTCCGGAAGTATTCAAATCGGTGTTTACGATGCAAAATTGCGAAAAAATCGGCGATTGAGGTGAATTTTGAATGATGTTCTATAACATATAATTTGTAAAAGGCTGAACGAGCGCCCTGTGGAAAGGCACCGGACAGGCGCAGATATTTATTTTTGTGAATTTTCACAATGAATATTAAAAACGCTCCGGGGCTTTTGAAAGTGGCCCGGGCGCCACTATCTTTGTGGTCGTAAAACCCTCTGGGAGGCTCTGCAAAATATAGCAGACTGAGAGAACGGGTAAAAATATGTTCTATAACATATTTTACGTAAATCTCATATAATCAGGACTGTAATTTATTGCTGTAGGGCTGCTGTAGGGGCAAAAACGGCAGTTTGTTGAGTTTTTTATGAGCAAAAATATTTGTTGGCGGCTGTCCGGCTCCCTACCTTTGCGACATCGAAAGCGGCCGCGGAGGCAACCGCCATGAAAATCCGTCCCGTAGCCCCGACTTTCACAGTAGTCCATCCTGTGGCGAAAGCCAACCATATTCCGTTATCAGTTTCATTCTTTAATCTTTAACAAAAGTCTTTTAATACCATCATTTCTATGAAGAAAGTAATTCTTGCCCTTGTGTTTCTGCTTTCTGTCGTGGTCGGAGCCTCGGCACAAAGTGTGAAGGTCACAGGCGTGGTGACATCGTCGGAAGATTCCGAGCCGCTGATCGGCGTCAGCGTTCAGTGTAAGGAAAACCCGGCAAACGGCGTCGCCACCGACATTGACGGACAATACACAATTACTGTCAACGTTGGTCAGACTATCCGTTTCAGCTACGTCGGCTGCCAGACCGTCGAAAAGAAGGTCAGCGGAGCCGGACAGATCGACGTTGTCATGGAGCCTGAGGCCAATATGCTCAAAGAAGTTGTGGCTATCGGTTACGGTACAATGAAAAAGAGCGACCTGACAGGTTCTGTCGCATCGATCGGAGCCGACAAGCTCACCAAAACACCTTCGGCTTCGCTCGCCAACGCCCTCCAGGGTCAGGCCGCCGGTGTGACCGTCAACTCGCTGACGGGCCGTCCGGGCGCTGCCGCCGAGGTTCGCATCCGCGGTGTCGGCACTGTCAACGGCGCCGCACCTATATATG
>DBGBEM010000087.1:0-5402 GCA_048477235.1 Muribaculaceae bacterium
CTTGGCTTCTTCGCTCATCATGTCCTGAGTCCACTGTGGCTCGAAGACGATCTGGAGGTCGACACTCTTGAACTCCTTGATGGCTTCGAGCTTCATGCGGACGTCTTCGAAAATGAAGTCGGCGGCCGGACAGTTCGGCGCAGTCATGGTCATGTCGACATGGAGTACGTTGTCGTCGTCGATGTCGATTTTGTAGATGAGGCCGAGCGAATAGATGTCGACAGGTATCTCGGGGTCGTAGACGGTTTTCAGGGTCTCGACAACCTTCTGTTCGAGGGCAAGTTTTTCTTCAGGAGTGAACATTAGAGGGTAGTTTTCGGGAGTTGAAATATAGAGCGGTATGGCGGCGCACGACGCCGCTCAGTCTCAGGAGTGTGGCCATCGTCGGGAACACCATCAGCGCGAAGAAGAGGTCGCAGAGGCTTACTGCCGCGCTCAGCGGGATAACGGCGAAGATGACGAGTGTGGCGATGAAAAACCAGGTGTAGTAGCGCGCGCGGCTTTCGCCGAAGAGGTAGGCGGCGCAGCGGTTGCCGTAGAACGAGTAGCTGAACATCGACGACAGCGCGAAGCAGGCCACTACAAACAGCAGCAGCCAGCGGCCTCCGGGAATCGACGATCCGAATGCCGTCATCGCTACCGACAGTCCCCTGATGCCTTCGGCCTGGGTTATGTCGCAGCCGAGCATTATGGCGAGGGCGGTCAGCGTGCACACGAGGCCGCTGTCGATCGCTGGGCCGAGCATGGCTATCAGACCTTCGTTGACGGGCGAGGATCCGCGCGAGGCACCGTGCATTATCGAGGCTGTCCCTACGCCGGCCTCGTTGACGAGGGCAGCGCGGCGGGCGCCTGTGATAGCGACACCCGCCAGAGCGCCGAGTCCGGCGTCGAACGAGAAGGCTTCGGTGAATATCGAGGCGAAAGCGCCGGGAATGGCGCTGAAGTGGGTGGCGAGCACCCACGCCACCATAGCGAAGTATATTGCTACCATGAAGGGCACAAGCAGCGACGCCACCCGGGCAATGCGGCGTATTCCGCCGACAACAACGAGGGCTACCGTGGCGGCTATCGCGAGGCCTACGGCGAGGCGTGTGGCGGGGTCGTCGACGCTCCCCGAGGCCAGAGCCGACAGCAGAGCCTCGGTAAGCTGGTTGGCGTTGATTATGCAGAGGGTTCCGAAAAGGCCGGCTACGGCGAAGAGGCGTGCCATCCAGTGGCCGCGCCTGCCGGTCGACTGCTCGATTATATGCATCGTGCCTCCCTGAGGCTCTCCAGCGGCATTGCGGCCGCGGTAGAGCTGCGAGAGCACGCCTTCGTGGTATTTTGTCGCCATCCCTACCAGTGCGCTGACCCACATCCAGAAAATGGCGCCGGGGCCTCCGACGACGAGAGCTATCGCCACACCGGCGATGTTACCCATGCCGACCGTAGCGGCTATTACCGACATCAGAGCCTGAAAGGAGCTTATCTGTCCGTCGGACGACCCCTCGGAGCGGTTGCGCCGAAGTGCGGCTATGGCGTCGGGAAGACGGCGCAGCGACACGGCTCCCGACGACACAAACAGGTAGAGACCTCCGCCAATTAACATGGCGAAGAGAGGATAGCCGCATACGGCGTCGGCCAGGGCGGTCAGTGTCTCGGCAAAACCCATGAGCTGTCAGAAGCGGTATGATGCGCCGGCGAGGACGGTGGCTCCGCGCGAGGCTGTGGCGTCGATCATCGTCGAATGGCGGTTGAGAAGATTCTCGGCGCGCAGGCTGACACTCAGGCGCTCACTGAACGCCCACGAAGCCTGAAGGTTGAGCCACGATGCGTTGTGGAGGTTCTCGGAGATATAGCCCAGATCGAACGGCAGGGGAGTGTAGAGGCTGCGGTGGACGCGCCACTGCCAGTCGGCGCTGACGGTGAGCTGTCTTATCGGTCTGACCTGAGCTTTGATGTCGACGACATGGCGGGCGTTGTCGTGCCAGAGATAGTATCCGCGACCGTAGCCTGTCGGGGCGGTCTGCCAGCGTGCCGAGGCTTCGAGATATGTCCCCCAGGCATAGCCGGCTTCCACTCCGCCGGTGAAACCCTTGATGTCGACGGGATTGAAGGCTATCGCCGTGATGTCGCGGCCTGTGTCGGTCGGCATCATCCAGTTGTTGGCGCGCGCCCATCCGCCGAAGAGCTTGAACCATGCGCCTTTCCACGGCCCTACGCAAACGCCCAGACGAGCGTCGAGAGGTATGTGGCTGTAGCTGTATGAGAGTCCGGGAACCATTCGGCGCGCTATGCTGTAGAGGCCGTAGAGACCGTTGCTGTGTTCGCCGCCTGTCAGCGTGGCGCTCAGGGCGACCAGAGGCGAGATGCGCCAGCCGAAATCTACGGCCGGTGTGATATGGAAGAACTTGTCGCCGTTGAAGGTGAACTGGAGGCGCGGGCCTATCGAGAGCCTGACAGAGCCGTTATGGAGTTCGTAGAGCGGCGTCAGCGTTACGAGGCCGACGGTTGAAGAGCCGTCGGTCTGACTGTCGCTCCAGGTCTGGCCTGCCGGGTCGAACAGGTATTTCGGGCCTGTTGTCGACATGTCGAGAGCTATATCGGCGCCGACGCGCGACTTGTCGGAGACAATCATGCGGCCGTTGGCGCTGAAGCCGTAGACGTTCTGCGACGTTCCTTTCCAGCCGAGCGAAATCGGATTTGATGCGAAATAGCTGTAGTGGAGACGCGTTGCCAGAGTGAACGCGTCGATGGCGCGGTGCCATTCGGCCGAGAGGCGCCCGCGGTTTGTGTTGACCCAGTAGCGGGTGGCGTCGGAATGGTAGCCGTTGGTGCGTCCGAAGTGATATTCGGCGTCGATACTCAGACGTCCGCGGTGGGAACCGAGGTCATGGTCGAAATTCAGGCCGAGACCGGCGTCGTGGTCGCGCCAGTAGATCTTTTCGGCATCGGGAATGAAGGCGCGCCGGTAGACCTCGCCGGTATAGCCGACCCATGCCGACAGGCGTGTGCGCCGGTTGTCGATCAGCCTGTATCCGGCGTTCAGCGACGCGTTCCAGAGCGGCCCTGCGAACAGACTGGCATATCCGCGCCATGAGTCGGTGGCGAACACGTCCTCGCGCCGGGCCGGTTCGGCGAAAGCCGTAAGGGCCTCGACCCGGGCGCGCACGGGGCGGCTGCTGAAGTCGAGCTGTGCGGCGGGCAGTGCGGGCAGATTCAGTCGCGGCAGCATATTCAACGGTGTAGCTTCGCGCTCTGTGGCCACGATTTCGCGCTCTACGGTCACTTCGCCTGTCAGAGTTCCCTGGGCGGTGGCGAAGAGCGCCGACATGGCGGCTATGGCGGTGGTTATATGGCGTTTAATCATTTGTTGAGGCGTTGGTTGATCATGTTCTGAATGTCGGCTTCCTTGCCGGGATAGTTGCTCTGGAGGCTCTTGAGGTATTCTCTGGCCTCGAATTCCTTGCCCTGACGGCGCAGGATGTCGCTGTAGAGGATGAAACCGCGGGCGAGCCAGTAGCTGTGGGGCGGATTGGCGTCGATGAGTGCATCGATGGTTTCGCGGGCCGCTTTCAGCTCACCGGCGTCGTAGAGGCTCTGCCCGAGTGCCACGGCGCTCATCGAGCCGTAGATATTGTCGGGATATGCGGCGAGCTGACGCCACACGTTGCGCGCTTCCTTGACGCGGCCGAGCCCGTTGAGGGCGCGGGCGCGGTAGTAGGTGATCTCGCCGGGAGTATCGCCGCTGTTGGCGGCTGTCGACGACATCAGGGCGTCGGCTTCTTCGAGCGACTCGCTCCAGCGTCCGAGGGCGTCGGCGGCGCGCATTATCGCCTTGCGGGCTTCGGAAACCATCGCGGCATCGGAAGCGCGGCTTTCGAGCTCGCGCAGGGTGCGCAGGGCCGGCTCATATTTGTTCTGGGCCATCTGGGCCTGCGCTTTCAGCAGCATGGCGTCTTCGGCACACTCGGAGTGGGGGAAATTCTCAAGAAGTTCATCGGCGATTTTCTCGGTCTTGACCGAGTTTCCTTTGTTCCATGCGCTTTCTGCCATGTAGTAGAGGGCTTTGGGAGCATCGGCGCCGGCCGGATGGCTTGCGATATATTCTTCGAGGCGTCCGGTCGAGCCGTCGGCCGCGTAGGCGTTTTCGGCGGCTTCGAACGACAGATGCTCTATTTCGCTGCGGTCGATTCGCGGTGCTTCGGGAATTGCGTTGATGAACGAGGCATATTCTTCGAGGCGGTTGTCGGCGGCATAGAGCCGTTTGAGGTCGTCGGCTGCGAGGCGGGCTTCGTCGCTCGAGGGATAGCGGGTGATGACCTCTTTGTAGGTGTCGATGGCTGCCTGCCGGTCAGATCCGTTTAGATATGTCAGCGCAAGCTGCAGATAGCCTTTGCGGCCCGGCACGGTGGCGGCATGGTCGGCCACGAGCGATCGGTACGTGGCGATGGCGGCGTCGCGCCGGCCCATGGCGAGCTGGCTCTCGGCTTTCTCAAGCAGGGCCGAGGGCACGAGTCCGGTAGTCGGAAAGTCGGTCATCAGGCGGTTCAGACGGTCGATTTTGTCGGCATGGTTGCCGCGCATGCCTTCGACCACGGCAAGCTGATAGATGGCATAGTCGCCCGAGCCCGGATGAAGATCGTAGGCTGCCGCATAGCGGCGCGATGCATCGTCGAGACGTCCGAGATAGTAGAGGCAGTCGCCGGCACGGTTGTTGGCATCGGCGAGAGCACGCTGGTCGAGCACTCCGGCTTTGCCGGTGGTGATCGCTTTTTCGAATGCATTGAGGGCTTCGGCGTAGTTGCCCGAGGCGAAGCGGGCGTAGCCGAGTCCGTAGCGCGCCAGAGCGCGGTTATAGGGATCGCTTTCGGCGCTTTCGCTTTTCATGAACAGCTGGAATTGCTGTGCCGCGCCGGGATAGTCGCCGATATGATACAGACAGTCGCCGAGCCACAGCCGCGCCTGGGCTGTTACCGACGGGCTCAGTCCTTCCTGATTCATGTCGATAACCTCTTTGAGGTGGGTGCGCGCAGCTCCGAAACGGCCTGAGGTATATTCGCGCGAGCCGAGCACGAAAAGAACCTGCTGGCGGGCCTGACGCAATTCGGCCGACGGATTTCTGACGCCGTCGAGGGCGCGAAGGGCGGCCTCATAATCGTTCTGGCTCATATAACCCTCGACCATATATTGCTGGACGCGCGGAGCGTAGCGGCTGTCGGGAAATTCGCGAAGGAAGTCGTCGAGAAGGTCGACCGAGCTGCCGAACGGCACTCGCCCGCCGTCGAGACGGGCTACGGCATAGTTGTAGAATGCCGTTTCCTGAACCTGACGGTCGTAGTTCATGCGGTAGGCTTTCTCGAAGGCCATCAGCGCAGAGTCTTTGTCGCCGCGCTTTAGGTAGGCCTGCCCGAGAAGAAGAT
>DBGBEM010000088.1:0-9932 GCA_048477235.1 Muribaculaceae bacterium
GGGTGTCGGTGGCGGCGAATACGAACTCTTCCTCGAAAATGTCGAGCAGTATGCCGGTCATCTGCGGGCGAAGTTCGTCGGAGCCGACGGCAAAGAGAGTGTTGTCGATGCCGCGGATGAGGCTGCCGGAGCTGATCGTGAAGTCTATCGGAGCTGCCTCGCCGGCCTCGGGCTGGGAATCGGCTTCGGGGAATTCGTCGCCGTCGAAGCCCATGAACTTGAATTCGCCGTTGGCATATTCAACCGTGATGGCATAGTTCATGTCGGGGTCGACCACGAAGGAAATGCCGACATCGGGAAGCTCGCGAAGCAGCTCGACGAGGCGCTTGGCGTCGACGCATACCGAGCCCGAGCCTTCGACACCTCCAACTGGAATACGGCCTTCGAGGAAGTTCTCGCCGTCGGAGGCTGTGACTGTCAGAGTCTCGTCCTGAAGCGTGAGCTTGAAATTGTTGAGAATTGTCAGCGCATTCTTGGCGTTGATGATTTTGCTGACTGCCGAAGTGCAGGCATATAGAGCTTTTCCGGGGACGATAAATTTCATTGCTGGATAGTTTATGTTTAATGCGCAAAAATAGCAAAAAATCCTGACCCCTCCAAATCGCGCAGTGTGTCAGATTTTCATTGTCAGATTTCCATGAAAAACCGGCACAGATCGACATCAGACGGGATGTTGATTTTTTTACGCAGGCGGTTGCGGGCTGTCTCTACGCTGCGCACCTCCTTGACCATAACTTCGGCTATGTCTTTGCTTGACATTCCCTGACGGAGCATTCCGGCCAGGCGCAGATCGTTGGATGTCAGAACGGGATATTTCTCGACCAGACGGCGGAAGAAGTCGACATTTGCGGCGTTCATCGCGAGTTTGTCCTTATTGTCGTTGCGCATTACCAGTGCGGTAAGTTTGCGCAGCTTTTCCATCTGGTGGGTTTTTGTGTCGGAGCGCAAGCTGCGCTGGAGCTCCTGAAGCTCGCGCGACAGCTTGGCAATCAGTTCGTTGCTGGCTGTTGAGCCCACTGCTGCGCGGTGGAGCTGTTCGCGCATGGTTGAGAGCTCGGCCTGCATGGCTGCTGCCCGTCGGCGTCCGCGAACGGCAATGAACAGTGCTGTCAGTATTGCGGCGCCCGCTACGGCAGACAGAATCGAGACCCACAGATAGAATTTATGGCGGTTTTCGCGTGTTATCCTGGCCGCCCGGTCGGCCTGTTCCATTTCATATTTCTGGAGATTGCCGAGTGAAGTGCTTTCGTAGGTTGAAGATTCTTTGTTCAGCCCTTCGGTGATTTCGATGCTTTTTCTCAGAGCAGCCAGTTCCTGATCTTTATTGCCGGTGGCATGGCAGAAATCGGCATAATTGCGCGCGATGTTCTGCTGTATCTCCTTGTCGCATCGTTCAATAGTTGCGAGAGCCTTTTGAAAATAACGGTTTGCCGGGGCAGTCTCACCTGTTTTCCACAATATAAAGGCATATCGCGCGTAGGAATAGGTCAGCTCGGGCACATTTCCTGTCCGTTCAAAGAATTCTATCACGGGCTCAAGCTGTTTGCGGGCCATTCCGTATTCGTCGAGATAGGTATATTTCGTCGAAATGTTCCGTTGCACGAGCATCCGCAGCAGTGAGTCGGATTGCGGAATATAATGCAACGCCATAAAACTGTATTCGATAGCCTTATGGTAATCTTTTTTGTCGAGGTAGATGGAAGCGAGATTGTTGTAGTTGTAAACGAGGAAACTACTGTCGTTAAGTTCTTCGTTGAGCTTCAGAGAGCGCTTGCTGATTGTTATGGCCTCGTCGAGCATTCCGGAGCTTTTATAGAAAGTCGACAGATTATTGTTTAGCAGTGCAAGAACCTCTTTGAGCTGCATGCGCTCGGCCAGGGCTATGTCGCCGATAAGTCCTTTTATGGCGCGGTCGTTCAGCCCTAAGTAGCGGTAAGCCTCATAGAGATATGCCTGAAGCTCGAATGTTTTAGCCTGCATTGTCCTGCTTTCTCCGGCGAATCGGCGCACCAGCGGCATCACCTCGCTCACATATCTTGCCAGACGGCTGTATTCTTTTCTGCTGATAAGCGAATCGGCAATATCTATTGCCGTGCGGACGGCCACAGTGTCGGCTATCGAACCCGCATTCGATTCCATGTCGGCTATTCGCGAACGTATGTCGCATTCAGCGGGCAGATGGATCTCGTCGGATATTCTTGCCTGAATTTCGGCCATCTCTTTTATTGCGGCACGCCTTCCGCCGCACGCGGCGAAAAGAACCACGAAAGTGATTGCTATTCCCAAATGCAATATGAAATTGCGGTATCTGATGTCGGTCATTATGTTTTCCGATTGGTTTTCAACTTCGGAACAAAGTTACTAATAAGAAGTGATAATGCAATAAATTTTCGAGCTATTTTTCTGAAATTTAACATACTGCAAAAAATGTAGTACCTTTTTGCAGCTACTGTTGTAATCGTTTAAGATTCAAAATTTCGCCAAAACTGATTCGGTTGGATAAATTAGCGTCATCAAAGTTGTTGTCCGTGTTGCGGACGGTTTGAAATCTAAATCCTTCACATAAATTCATTCACGTATGAAAAAATCATTACTTAAGAAAACGCTCGGCCTCGTCGCAGCTCTATGGCTGGCGGCCACACCCGCATCGGCTCAGATGAAGCCGCACCGGGCAGCCGGTGACGCCGTTTTTCAGGGTAACCTCTACGGCGTGGTCGTTTCGTCGAACGAGACTCCATTTCCCGGTATCGGACTTTACCGGCTCAACTCCGACCTTTCGCGTGATCTGCTTCTGCAGAACAACTATATGAGCGGAAGCGCCGCTGTCTGTATCCGCGGAAAGCTGTATGTCACAACCGCCATGGCTTACGGCTCGATAGTGGTTGCCAATACCATATATATGTTCGACGCCGAGAATTATGTATCTCTCGGTAGCTATGGTATCCCCACAAACATGGCCAACATGGCCGTCGGATATGCCTACGACAGCATGAACGACAAGGCCTACGCCATCACCTATAATTCCAATGGCAGCAGCTTCATGCTCAACAATTTCAACTACGAGAAACGCAGCTACTCGCCTATATGCTCGATAAATGAAACGTTCATAGCTCTGACTTTCGCTCCCGACGGAACTCTTTATGCCATCGATAAGAGCGGCGTGGTGAAGACACTGAGTCTCACCGACGGCATCACCGAAGAGGTTGTCAATACCGGTCTGGCCTCAACTTACTTTCAGTCGGCGGCCTACAGTCCGAAAGACAAGGCTATAATCTGGATGGCATGTCCGGCAACAGGCAGCCGTCAGATCGTTAAAATCGACCCCGTAGCAAAGACATGGGAGAAACTCTCGGATTATACTGACGAGGTCATGGGTCTCTACACCACCGACGTCATGGGTATCGACGGCGCGCCTGCCCGTCCCACAGATATTGAGGTCTCTTATGCCAATCCCGGCACCAACAGCGCCACAGTGTCTATGACAGCTCCGTCGGTTACTTTCGACGGCAAAGCGCTCAGCGGCGAAATCGACGTTGAAGTCACTGTCGACGGCAACAGCGACAGCCGCGCCACCGGCAAAGCTCAGGCCGGAAGCGACTACAGCATCGATGTCGACATGCAGTCGGCCGGAGCCCATCGTCTGGCGGTTGTATGCAAAAACAGCGTCGGACAAAGTCAGGCTATCGTTATTCCCGCTTTCGGCGGCAACGATACTCCCTCAAAAGTCTCGGATCTGCAATATACTCTCGACGACAACGGACTTGTGACCCTGACATGGGGTGCCTCGAAGGCTATCAACAACGGTTACACCGGTACTATCAGCTATATTGTTGAACGCAACGGCGCGGAAGTGACAACCACTACCGACACTAAGTTCTCCGAAACACTCGCCAGCGGTCTCCAGCTCTATTCCTATAAGGTGACACCTGTTGCCAACGGTATAAAAGGAGAGGCTGTATCGACCGAGAATTTCACCTATGGAGATCTTCTCGACCTTCCTTATAACGCTGACTTCAGCAATGAAGCCCTGTTCAAGATATTTACGCCTGTCGATGCCAACGGAGACAACACAACCTGGATCCTCGGCACAATGTATAACAAAGTCTCCTATCAGCCGGGAAGCACCACGCCCGATGATTATCTGGTAACACCTCCTTTCCATGCCGAGGCAAACCACACCTATGTCATAGAATTCGACAGTGAACTCGACTTCGGCCCGACCGATCCCTGCACACTCTCTGTTGTCGTTACTGACGACGCTACCAAAGAAGCTTGTCAGGCCGGCGCCGTTGTGCTTGACAACGAGGTTATCGATTCTCGTGACACGCGCCGCATCCAGGCTACATGGAAGCCCGATGCCAGCGGTGAAAAACGTTTTGCCATACGTGTTTACGAAGGCCCGTCGTGGTTCCGTGTGAACGTCCGCAACCTGACTATAAAGGATCTCGGTAATATAACCTCTCCGGCAGCAGTTGAAGATCTCACTGTCGAGCCTGAAGGCAACGGCTCGCTCAAGGCAAAAGTGTCGTTTACCGTTCCCTCGCTGACTATGGGCGGCACAACTCTCGACGCTGTCTCGCGCATGGAGCTGAGCCGCGACGGAGTGTTTGTCCGCGCTTTCAGCAACGTTAAGCCCGGTGAGAAAATCGAATATGTCGACGAGGTCGATGTGCCCGATTTCTACAGCTATTCTGTTGTCGGCATCGCAGGCGACAGCGACAAAGGTCCCGAAGCTTCGACGCGCCTTTATGTCGGCAGCTACGATTGCCCGGCAACGTTCATGGGCGAGAATGCTCAGGCCGATTTCCGCAATCTGAAAATCATAGACCGTAACGAAGACAACTGCACATGGCGCTGGGACGACAACGAACAGGCCGTCAAGTATATCCATACCTCAGGCAATCCGGATGACTATTTCTTCACGCCCATGGTTGAGATGAAGGCCGGGAAGGTCTACGAGATCTCTTACGACGCCCGCGTCACGGAAGGGTCGGCCGGTTTTGTGCTCTTCACCAAACTGTCACATTCGATGTCTCTCAATGATATACTGACCTTCACTCCCGCTCAGGTTGTCCGTTCAAGCAGCGAATACGACCATATCGTGAAATTCGTTCAGGTACCCGCCGACGGCACTTACTCGGTAGTTATCGACGCCGGATTCATGCAGCCCGGCGACGGAGTCTTCTTTAAGAATATAAGCGTCAAGGAGGGCCCCGATTCCGACACACCCGCTGCCGTAGATAATATCGCAGTAGTTCCCGCCGCCAAAGGTGAGCTGAAAGCCACTCTGAGCTTTGACCTCCCGACCACAAATATTATGGGTGACAACTACAGCAGCGACGAGCTACTCGGTGCAAAGGTCTACAATTCCAATGGCGAGCTTTGCGGAGAACTGGCTCTCGAACACCGTCCGGGCGAGCAGGTTAGCGTCGAGGTTGCCGCTCTTCAGGGCATCAACCGCTTCACGGTCTATGCGACCAGCGCGGCCGGACAGGGCGACAAGGATTATATCGGCGCATTCTGCGGCATGGATACTCCCTTCCGCGTGCCCGAAGTCTTCAGCTACCCCTCGAAAGACAACATGAGTACTGTGCTTGAATGGGATGAGCCGTATGAAGGTACTCACAAAGGCTACTTCAACGCCGCAGAGCTTGTTTATCACATATTCATAATTGACGAATCAGGCAATCAGGCCGAGATCGCCAAGACTACAAACAAGGAATATGAGTTTAAAGTCTACGACTCTTCGCTACGCAAATATACATTCGGAGTGCTTCCCGAGACAAAAGCCGGTATGGGCTCGCAGATGTCGACTCATTTCAATCAGCTCGGCACTCCCTGCAAGCTGCCTTTCGAAGAGACTTTTGCCGACGGAACATATAGCACCGAACCGTGGTATGCTGTCGACCAGTTCGATACGACACACTGGGATAATGTCACCTCGCAGGGCGACATAACCTCCGACGATAACGGTTTCCTCTATCTCCACGACGACTATAACCACATGACCCTTTCCGATCTATATCTGCCGAAGGTTTCGCTCGCAGACTATCCCGAGGCTCAGCTTGAGCTGACAACGTGGCAGTACTACGATGCAAAGGCTGTTGCAGATGTCCTTGTCAGCACCGACGATGTCGAATACGTTAAAGTCGGCTCGGCTTATAGCGATGCTGTCGACGAGATAGGTAAGATGGAATGGAAGACATGGACTTTCGACCTCACGCCGTTCTCCGGCAAGTGGATACAGATCAAGCTCAACACCACACTCTACAACGACTACTTCTTCGCCATCAACGATGTCAGAATCAGCGGAAAGAAAGCCTCGGTTGACGGCGTGGCTGCTGCCGGAATAAGCGCCTTCGCCGAAGGACAGACTGTGGCTATTGCCGGAGCTTGCGGCAAATACGTCACCGTCTACAGCATCGACGGCCGACAGATTTATGCCGGAATGGTTTCTACCGACCATCTCAATATTCCCGTTCCCGCCGGAATATATATCGCCACCGCCAATGGCGCTACTGTCGGGAAGATTGCTGTCAAGTAAAACATATCTTCATATCATCAATTGAAAGAGCCCGGTTTCGCGCCGGGCTCTTTTGGCTATATATGTATTTAACGTATATTAATCTCTGTGTGCAAATTCAGCGCACAGGGGCCTGTCTACCTTTGCGATGTCAACCGAAACTAACCTCAAAAACAATCCCAATCATGAATCAGGCAGTAGTGATCAGCACCCGCGTACTCGCAACCATCAATTCGCTTCCCGACGAAGAGCGCTCGGCTATGGCAGCCGCTCTGACGGGCGAGTTTATTCTCGGCATGGATGTCAGCAAGGAGCTGACCGAGATGCAGCAGATTGTCTATCGGATAATCCGCAACTATGTGGTCAGCGATATGCGCCGCGCGGCTAACTGAAAGTCAGTATTGCAGATAGATAAACGGCACGAGGTCGCTCTGGCGAACCTGAATGATGAGCAGAATGACCAGCGCGAGCACGAGGGCCTGAACCCAGAAGGGGGTGGCGATGAAGCGGTCGCGCGCGTTGGTGAACCAGCGGTGGGGCATGAAGTGCATGAAGTAGCCGAGCATCAGCGCCAGGATAATCGTGAAGTAGCCGATTATGAACTGTGGGGCTATCGCCGGATGGAAGTCATAGATAATCTGGTGGGCCATCTCGGCGGCTCCTTCGAGGCTTCTCATTCTGAAGAACACGAAGGCTATAGCAACGAGATTGAAGGTCAGGAAAATGTTGAGCGTCATGCGCCACCAGCTGACGTTGCTGTCGACGGTCAGGTTCGGGAAGAGCCGTTTCAGCGATTTATGGGCTACGAGAAGGAATCCGTGGATGGCTCCCCAGATGACATACATCCATGACGCGCCGTGCCAGAGGCCGCCGATTACCATCGTGGAGAACTGGTTGAAATAGGCGCGCGGCTTGCTGCATCGGTTGCCCCCCATGGGAATATAGACATAGTCGCGCAGCCATGTCGACAGCGAGATGTGCCAGCGGTGCCAGAATTCCGTGGGACTTTGGGCCTTGAACGGGGCGTTGAAGTTGTCGAGGAAGCGGTAGCCGAGCATGAGAGCTATCCCTATGGCTATGTCGGAGTAACCCGAGAAGTCGCAGTAGAGCTGGAGCATGAATCCATACATTCCCATGAGATTCTCGAAGCCGCTGTAGAGCGACGGATTGTCGAATATGCGGTCGACGAAGTTGCCGCTTATGAAGTCGGCGACCACAACCTTTTTTATCAGGCCCGATATGATCAGGAATATTCCTTCGCCGACCATGGCGCGCGAGGCTACGGGATTCTGCTCGACCTGAGGCAGCATGTCTTTGGCGCGGACAACGGGGCCTGCGAGCAGCGGCGGGAAGAATGTCAGGTAGAAGGTGTAGTTGAGGAAGTTGTCGCAGGGCTTGATTGTGCCGCGGTAAATGTCGACGATATAGCTTATCGAGCGAAAGGTGAAGAACGAGATGCCGGCAGGGAGAATTATGTCGAGGGCGTCGAACTTGACGGTGCCGAAGTTCGAGATTGTGTCGAGAATCAGGTTGAAATACTTGAAATAGACAAGCATTCCGATATTTATGACTACGTTTATCCACACAATCAGCTTGCGGACGGCGCTTTTCCGGGCCGACCCGAGCCATTGCCCCAGAAGGAAGTCGCTCACGCAGACGCCCAGAAGTATGAAGCAGCACCAGGCCGACGATTTATAGTAGAAATAAAGTGAAAACAGAATCACAAAGATTTTCTTCGCTGTCGGGAAGCGCCGCAGAAGACTGTAGACGCCGATAAAGACAACGAAGAGAATCAGAAACAGACCGGTGTTGAACAGCAGCGGGCTGGCGGGGTCGTAACCCAGCACCTGAGGCAGTTTTTCGGCGTCGATATAATTTTCCATTGCTAAGGGGGAGGGCGATGCCGTTATTGTTTGTTGACGATGGCATCGATGAGGGCGTCGTAGACGAGGCGCCCTTCAAGGTTATAGCCCTTGCGGGTGTGGTGGATGCGGTCTTTGGCGAAGAGGCCGTTGGCAATCCAGCGGCTGCTGGCCCCGGTGCCTCCGGCAACGTCCCAGAAGTCGAGCACGGCGATATTGTTCTCGCGGCCATAGCGCAGAATCTCGTCGCGCACCTCGGCGATATTGCGGTTGGGGGCGTAGTCGCGCACGGTTGTCGTCACCTTGCGGCTGACGGTCTTCGACGAACGGCGGCGGCGTCCTTTTTTGCCGCGGCGTCGCTTTCCGGCCGGCACTTTCACCGTTTTTGTCACCTTGCGGCTGACCGAACGCTGGCATTCCATCGGCGTCATGAGAAGGATGGCGGCATCGGGATTCGATTCCTGAATGTTTTTTACGAGACGGTCGATGCTCTGTGAGAAGCTCGTTGCGTTGAAGCGCCCGAAGGCTTCGTTGGTTCCGAGGGCAATGATGACGAGGGAGGGGGAGAGCGGGGCTATTCCGGCGCCGACGTTGCCGATACGGTTATAGGTGTTGTAGGTGGCGCCGTTGTTGCCGATCGAGTGATAGAACACTCCGGGCCGCTCGCCCGAAAGGGCGACGCCGTAGAGAGTCAGATCGCCTTTCGACGAGAAGTCGACTTTTACCTCGGTCTCCTGTGTCGACATTACGACCTGAGTGTAGTCGTGCGACGGTATGACTTTATAGTGGAGTTCTTCGCCGCGGTCGTTGACGATACTGTCGATTGTCATTTTCCCGCCGTGGAAGATTGTGAACGACTTGAAAGGGTTGTAGTCGTCGTTGTCTTTCGTGCCTACTGTGAAACTGCCCGAACTGCGCGAGGGGTGGAGCGACGTTCCGGTGAATCCCATCGGGTAGCTCCACTGGCGGCTCATGAGCTTCACGGGACTCCATGAGTCTGACGAGGTGAAGACATAGTCGACAGGCTGGTTTGTGCCGCTCATCTTCAGCGGTGCGATTATTCCGCGTCCGGCATTTCCGAAGTCGTACTGGAGCAGTTCGCGGGTCGTTCCAGAGTTCATTCCGGCCTGAACATGGCTGTCGCCGATGAGAACTACCGACACCGGTTTCTTCTGCGAGTCGGCGAAAGCGCGGCGGAGCTTGTCCCATTTGGCTCCGTTGAAGATGACATGGTTCGACGACGAGCGGATGAAGTCGGGTACGGGAATGTCGATGTCGTCGCCCGGCTCGATGTCGAACACGGGATTTTCTCGTATGTCCTGTTCCGAATCATCGGTGATTTCGTCTTCCTGAGCGGTAACGTCGCCTTCGGCGCACTCTTCGTCGTCATCGTCTTCTTCGGGAGCGGTTGTCGCAGGCTGTGATGCGGCCGGAGGGGCCGCAGGAGTCGTCGTTGCGGCTGCGCCTGCCAGTATGGCTGCCAGCGACAGGGCTGCGAGGCTTAGTAGGGGCTTTTTCATTTGAGGAGGTTCTGGAGAGCGTTAAAG
>DBGBEM010000089.1:0-2556 GCA_048477235.1 Muribaculaceae bacterium
GTATTAGTCCGGATTTCTCCGGGTTATCCCAGTGTCAAGGGCAGGTTGCATACGTGTTACTCACCCGTGCGCCGGTCGCCGGCAGAAGAGAGCAAGCTCTCTCCCCCGCTGCCCCTCGACTTGCATGTGTTAAGCCTGTCGCTAGCGTTCATCCTGAGCCAGGATCAAACTCTCCGTTGTTGGTTATCTTTTTTATTTTCTTTCTATTTCTAAAAAGGAGAAAAAAAGCAACCTCATTCTTGGTTTGTTGTTGCCTTCACGGACGCCGCGCCTTCCGACGCTGCGCCGCAGCCCAGCGATGTCCTCGTCTATCGAATCTGAAGAATTGACTTTGGGGTCATTTTGCAATGACTCTTGTACTACTTCTTGATAGGTCTATTGTAAGTCTTTTTAATGTCCGCTTGCTTCCTTTCCGAAAGCGAGTGCAAAGTTATGCCTTTTTTCTTTCCCCACCAAATGTTTTTCGTTTTTATGCTCTAAGACATATTCAATTTAACTTTGTTTAACAACTGGCGAAATCCCCATTCTCATGCTTTCTACTGAGCATAAAGCTCTTAGCCAAAAACCGACAAAAACGCGAACAGCGAACAATTCCGAAAGAACCGTTCGCTGTTCGCGTAGAGGTATGAGCGACTTACTTGCCGGCTTTCTTGCGGTTGCCGTAGCGGCTCATGAACTTGTCGACGCGACCGGCGGTGTCGACGAGCTTCTGCTTGCCCGTGAAGAAAGGATGCGACGAGCTGGTGATTTCGAGTTTCACCAGAGGATAGGTAACGCCGTCAACTTCGATGGTTTCTTTTGTAGCCACGGTTGAACGGGTGATGAAGATCTCGTCGTTCGACATGTCCTTGAACACGACTTCGCGATAGCTCGAGGGATGGATATCTTTTTTCATCGCTATAGTTAGTTTTTTATTTGTTATCGAGACAGTTACACTGGCGCTGGTAGGGCGCGTTAGTCTGTAATGGCGTGCAAAGATAGCAACTTTTTTTGAGATACAACAAAGAAAATCAGTAATTTTGTTGCCATGAAGCAAAAAATCGAATTACTGGCGCCCGCGCGCGACGGTGCCACGGCAATCGCCGCTCTCGAGCATGGCGCCGACGCCGTTTATATGGGCGGCCCGTCGCTGGGCGCCCGCGCGGCTGCGACAAATTCCATCGACGAGATTGCCCGCGTAGCCGATCGGGCTCATCGGTTCGGGGCGAAGCTCTACGTCACGATGAACACGATAATCTACGACCACGAGCTCGACGATGCGCTGCGACAGGCATGGGAGCTTTATCGGGCCGGCGCCGACGCCCTGATTGTGCAGGACATGGCGCTGACAGCCATGGAGGGGATGCCGCCTATCGATCTTCACGCGAGCACGCAGTGTGACATCCGCGACATAGCGACTGCCCGGCGGCTTGCAGCCTCGGGCTTCTCGAGAATCGTTGTGGCTCGCGAGATGGACGCCACCACGATCTCGAAGATCAAAGCCGAACTCCCGTCGACAGAAATCGAGGCTTTCATTCACGGAGCGCTATGCGTCTGCTACAGCGGAGACTGCCGCGCTTCGCTTGTAACGACAGGCCGAAGCGCCAACCGCGGCGAATGCAGCCAGATATGCCGTCTGCCATTCGACCTCGTCGACGCTTCGGGGCGCACACTCGTCGGCCGACGCCATCTGCTCTCGCTGCGCGACCTCAACCGAAGCGCCGAAATAGGACTGCTGGCCCGATCGGGAGTGATGTCGTTCAAAATCGAGGGACGGCTGAAAGATACAGGCTATGTGAAGACAACAGTCGGGGCATACCGCCGCATTATCGACGACTTCATAGCCGCAAACCCCGACGAATTCGAGCGGGCATCGCGCGGAGAGTCGGCACTGACATTCACGCCCGACCTGACGCGGGCCTTCAACCGCGGATTCACTACCTATTATATAAAAGGGCCGTTAAGCCCCGGCGAGCGAATAGCATCGACAGCCACCCCAAAAAGCGTCGGACGCGAGGTTGCGCGGTCGAAAGCGGCGTCGAAAGGACGTCAGGTTCGGGTGCGCGCCGTCGAGCCGCTCGCCAACGGCGACGGACTGAGCTGGTTCAACAGCGATGGCGAACTTGAAGGGTTCCGCGTAAACCGAGTGGAGGGTGATACGCTCATGGCGGCACGCCCGATCAATATTCCGGCAGGCACCCCACTCTACCGCAACTTCGACAAGCAGCAGGCCGATATGCTCGAAGGCGACACCGCCCGACGGACAATAGCGGCGCGGATGACGCTGCGGCGCGCCGCATCAGGCATTGCGCTCGACATCGCCATAGACGGCATCACGGCGTCGGCCGCGCTCCCCATAGAGCCTCAGTCGGCCAAGACTCCACAGCTGCAACGGCGACGCGACACACTGACGAAGACAGGCGACACCGTCTACCGCATCACGGAGGTCGACGACCGCCTCGGCGACGAATTCGTGGCAGCCTCGCAGCTGACAGCGTTGAGACGCAAGGCCATCGACGCTCTTGACCGTTCAGTGGCTGCCCACGCTTTCAGGCGGCTTGCCCGCAAAAAAAGCGA
>DBGBEM010000090.1:0-10077 GCA_048477235.1 Muribaculaceae bacterium
TTGTATGATAAAATTATGGCTATAACAAATAAAGTGGGGCCGCCTGTAACCGGCGACGATTTCTATGGAAGAACCGAAGAACTGTCTCGCGCCCATAAATATCTCGATTCCAATCACTCTCTCGTTCTCTCCGCTCCGAGAAGGATAGGTAAATCATCATTTGCCAAACGGCTTATTGAAGATAGGCAAACCATTGGCTGGAACTGTGTTTATATCGACTTAGAGGGAGTTCAGACACGAGACGAGTTCTTAAAGATTCTGATAAACAAATTCGATAAATCCGGCATTTGGACTGAGGCTGTCAGTGTAGCCGGAGGAATAGTTAACAGAATTTTAGAGGGAGTAAAAGGAATAGGTCCTGTAAAATTTGACTTCTCACTGCCTGAAACAACAGAGAATCTGTATAACTCCCTGTCAGAAGTGATAGACCATACTAAGGACACACTTATTGTAATCGATGAGCTAACATTGTTTCTAAATATTCTCGACCGTAACGCTGACAACCATCGTGAGGCAGAGTACTTTCTCAACTGGTTCAGAAGTCTGAGACAAGTTTCCGACAGCAAAATAAGATGGGTATTCTGTGGTTCTGTAGGATTGCACAATTTCACCCGCATGAGAAACTTGTCCATGACTATCAATGATCTTGTGTCTTTTGATTTCGATGCCCTGTCGGAACCTGAGGCAAAAGGACTGATTAAAGCTCTCGCAGAGTCTGAGAATATTCCCGTAAGCGATGAAATTATCGTTGCCTTTCTTGAAAAATTGGAATGGCACATACCATATTTTATTCAGTTGGTATTCACAAACATCAAGAATTATCCGAATGCGGGTAAGGGAATAACATATCAGATGATAGATTCATCTATTGACAGACTGGCTCATACTGATGAGCTTAGCACATGGTCAGAAAGGTTGTCAGAATACAACGGACAGGAGAATGGGGCACGTCTTATTCTTAAAAGGCTCAGTCAGTCTGATCGAGGTCTGTCAAGAGATCAGCTTATTGCCATATATACCCAATATACCGGCGATAATCTCATGAAAGCCGATAATGAATTGAGTCTTATATTGAATATGCTTGAACATGATGGCTATGTAATACGAACTGAAGGAGGAATAAGACGATTCCGTTCTCCGTTGTTGAAGAAATGGTGGTACTGCAAATTCGTTGAATGATGTCAAGCCCGAAAATATCAGTTTCATTGAGCGAGATGTCTGTCAATGATAATACCTTCCATGCAGTAATATCTGAGATAGGCGGCAATTCGGGAAGTTCTGTTCCTCAATCTGTCATGATTATCGGACAGGACGGCGCAGGAAAAACCACACTGCTAAGACGTATCTATAACTCCGATATATGCCGGTTAAAGTCCAGGGTATGGATAGACGGACGAACCTTATTCTGTTCCGAGGACATAATCTCAAAAGCGGAACAATCAGAAGCATCCGTTCTGTTCATTGATGATATGGACTTCTATTTGACCCGATGCTCTTATGAGGAACAATATCGGCTCAGGCTATTTCTTTATAATGAGGGAGCTCCCATGATGATCAGCACAGTAAGCAAAGTATTACCGGCATTGACAGATTATGAAGCTCCTTTTTTCGAAGGTCTAAAAAACGTTTACATAGAGCCGGTACTATCGGAAAGCATAACAAGACTGTTTGACAAGCGCGATGTTTCACGGGCGTGTAGATTAATGAGCCTTCTACCTCCTACAATCAGATCTATTGTGACTGTTCATAGCATTATCAGTCAGAATGATATTCCCGGGAAAGACATATCTATACTGGTATCCATGTTTTCTGACAAATACAGACATTATTATCAGGATCTGCCAACAAATTCACAACATATACTTAACGCCTTCGAATCCGGCATTTCATCAATGACGATGCCTGAGTTAAGGGATAAAACAGGTCTTTCAACAAATATTCTGACGGCATATCTCAAGATACTTGGCTCGTTGGATATCATAAGAGTTGACAAATCCATAAAACGGAAGACGAAATACTCTATGAGAGATCCTCTATTTCAGATATGGCTAACACAATCAGCAGAGTCATGGCCATAGGTTGGACAGAAGTATATTGGCTGTAAATCACTAAAAAACAGACTGTACCATAATGATTTACGATACAGCATGTTTTAGAAAGAAAAGCCCTATAAGCTGAAGACGGCTTATAGGGCATATAAGATTTATAAGAATTATAAGGTTCAGTAGAGGATCTTCGAGGCGCGGCCGCCGCGGACTACGATATAGACTTCGCCGTGCTCGGGCGAGGATATGCGGCGTCCCTGAAGGTTATAGAAAACTGTCTTGCCGGAGTTGTCGGCCACTGTTGTCTCAATCGCGTCTTTGGTCGAGAGCGTCGCCAGCGCATAGTGGCTCTCGCGTCCGTCGGCGTAGACGGCTGTCACCTTATATGTGTCGGTTGGCAACAGGCGGCGCGCCGATGCCGATGTCGATGTTGTCGTCGAGGCGAGTTCGCCGTTGACATAGACGTTATAGCCTGTCAGGGCCGGAAGCGAGAGGGCGTCGCTTGCGGGAGTATAGATGAAGTTGTCGATCATGAGCATGAAGGCGTAGTCTGAGGTGCAGCGCACTGCTACATGGCGCGTTCCGTCGGGAACGGTGAAGAAGAACGGCGTCCAGTCAGAATAGTGTTCGACGGGGCCTGTGAGCAGTCTGAAGTCCTTGCGGTCGGTGCCTGTCTCCGACGTCCATATCTCGAATAACTCGGCGACATCTTCGAGTAGGGCTTTGGCATGGAAGCTTATTGTCTGCGGGCCGCCGTAGAGCTCGGGGGTGATTAGCCAGTCGTCGTTGACGGCGCCGGCCTGTCCGTCGGGCGTGACGTTATACATCTGCGCCATGGCTTTTCCGCCGTCGAAGGCATCGATGAATGGATAGTCGGCTGTCGGCATGACCCACCACGACTGCGCCGTAAAGTCGACAGGCATATCGGCATTGTTGAAGCCGCCGATGAGACCTCCGTCGCCGTCGATGGTTGTCCAGTCGCCGGGCGACGAGGTGAAGTCGTCGTAGTCTTCGAAGCTGTCGGTCACCGGGGCGCCGGCAACGTGACTCATGTCGGGGGCTGTCCAGCTCAGCTCAACCGTGCCGTCGGCGTTTTCCGTGGCTGTCAGGGAGCGCGGCGCGGGGAGGGTCGTCACCAGACGCGCCACGGTTATTTCGCGGTGGTTGTCATCTTCGAGACCGTCGTTTTCGTTGGCTATGTCGATTGTGAACTGTTCGGCATCGTCGGCCTGAGCCGTCATGCGGCCGGTGAGTTTCACCGTTGTCGCGGCGCCGGGAGCCAGCGGCGAGCTGTCGGCGGCGTCGTTCTCGAGTCCGTTGTTGCTCAGGGTTGTGCGGAAATCGCCCGAGGTGTCATATCCGTTGTTGGTGATTGTCACTTCAACGTCGAAGCTGTCGCCCGACGCAGCGGCGGCGGGGCTCTCAACCGAGGCTATCGACAGGTCGACGGCCGGCTGGTCGGCAACGACCATATTGTCGAATAGGGTGTAGCCGTGGGAAACAACGGTGACCCTGGCTGTCAGCTGAACTGTTTTTCCCTTGAGACCGCCGAGGTCGACCACTATGCGACGCCAGCCCGTGCCGAGCTCGCTGAGTGTCAGCGTGCGCAAGGCAGTCGTGCTCCCGTCGGCGATGTCGGTGGCGCCGAGTTCGAGACGGTTATCGTCGTCGGGATAGACGTAGGTCCAGATGCTCCACTGCGGCCGTTCGGCCTTCCCGAGTGCTATTTTGCCCGTCGTCATTTTCGATACGATGCCGGCGTTGTTACACATCATGGCCAGATAGCCGCCGTCGCCGTCCTGCGATTTGACGTCCGATTCATGGTCGTCGATGAAAGTCCACAATACTTCGTTTCCGCCGTCGGTTATCATCGGATAGCGGTCGTAGTCGTCCATCGTGAAGGTGTGGTGGTAGGGAAGTTCGAAGGGGGTGCCGACGTTGATCATCGGCGACGTGGTGAAGGCGCTCTCTTTTCTGTCGAGAACGGCGTTGAGGGTGTAGAGGCAGAATGTCTGCTGCTGCCCTTTCAGCGATGCGTCGAAGGTGCCTTCGGTGGCGGCGCCGTATTCGACAACGGGGTCTTCGAAGCCGTTGGTGACGTCGAAGAGGTTATAGGTCAGCTTCGAGGGGTTTATGGGCATTCCGTTGATGTCGGTGGCGGCCGGTTCCCATTTCAGGTAAACCTTGTTGCCTTCGGCCTCGCGGGCCTCGGTGAAGCGCGGAGCTTCAGGGCGCTGTATGCCGGCATAGCGGTTGACGGTCAGCGGCTCACCTTCGCCGACGCTGTTTTTCGCCGTGATGGTATATTCGTATATTCCTTCTTTGCGCGGTGTGTCGCTGAAGGTCAGCTCCTTGCCGGGAGCGACGCCTGAGGTCAGGGTTGTCAGCTCTTCGCCGTCGCGCGTAACGGTTATCTCTGTCAGCGAACTGAGTTTGTTGCCGGCGATGTCGAGCGTCGGAGCCGTGAAGGTGAAGGTCACCTTATTGGTTCCGTCGGGGTCGTTGACCATTGTCAGGCCCGTAATCTTCGAAGGCTCCGAGCCGCTGCGCGCTGCCTCGACGGCGATGTTGTCGACAAAGAGGTAGTTGTAGTAGTCCTGATAGGCGGGCGAGTTGCCGTGGACACCTATATAATATAGGCCGTCGTAGCGCGGAGTGAACCAGCCGGTGATGCGCTCGAGCCGCGACGTGTAGACGCGTGTCGTAGGTATCACGACCTGGCTGAGACCCTCGACGTCGTTGTAGCGGCCCATCTTTATCTCGAAGGTCTGGGCCGACTTTTCATCGGTGTCGAGATATGTGCCGGCATAGACGCTGACCAGATAATATTTTCCTTTCTCGAGTTTGACGGCGCGTGGAATCAGGTAGTCGTCGGCCTGCCCCTCGAAGGGGTAGAGCATATAGGCGCAGCGGCCGTAGAAGCGCTCTCCGGCATAGTTGTAGAGGCCCCACTTTCGCGTGTCGTTGTTGTTGTCGATAATCTGGAACAGCCGGGCGAATTCGTCGTGGATCTCCTGATTAGGCGAGAAATCGTCGAATGTCTCGCAGAAGGGTGGAATAAGAGGGCTGTTCTCGCCGAGACGCTGAGGCCCGGCGACAGCGCGTTTCTGCGGCCCTTCGAGCAGAGAGGTGCCGCTGACGGTCTTCGTCCCGACAGGCATGACGTAGCTTGTGCGCCCTGCGGCGGCTGTTGTCGTCAGCAGTGCCGCTGTCAGCAGTGCCGCCGAAAGATAGTGGTGGTTTGATGTCATTTGCGGTGTATTTGTGTTTCCCGTGTTTGATTGGTTTACGATGGCAAATGTAGTTATTCGGTTTTGTGTTTTTAGTTAATTATTGTTAATTCGGCCGAAATGCATGCCTTTTTGTCATAACTTAGCGCGGGAACACTATTTATTAATCACAATTTCTATCGCTTATGAAAAAATGGATTACACTTATCGCATCGGCTCTTCTTGTCGGTGTGGCTTCATGGGCCATCGCCGCTGAGTCGCAACCCGGTGCGCCGAAACGGCGCGCTCCGCGCAATGCGCGCCCCGCTGTCGAAAGGACAGCGCCCCCGCAGCGTGTCGCTGTCAAGGAGGGCGACAGCCAGCTCTACGGCATCAATGCCTACGCGAGCGAATCAGGCATTACAAGTTCCTACACCGGGCCGTTCGCCATCGACTCGAAAGGCAGCCATGTTAAAAAGTCGACGGTGTCTATTCCGGCTTATTCAGGATGTTATTTCAAAGGCAATGTGGTGTCGATGAAATATAACGACAACGACAACAGCGTGACTTATGCTGTCTACAATGCCGATACCTGGGAACTTGTGCGTAACACCATGACATTTACATCGACTTCGCCCTATACCAAGGCCGGAGACCTCTGCTACGACCCGGTTTCCGACCGTGTCTACGGATGCTTTGTCGAGTCGGCCTACAGTAAAAACTCACCGGCAAAACTGATGTTTATAACCGCAGCCGAGCTCACTGAAAGTGTTCTGTTTGTCCCGACCGAGGTTGCAGCACTTGACCGCAATCTGCGTGCGCTGACCTGCGACGGCGACGGAACGCTCTACGGTATCGGCTACGACGGAAAGCTCTACTCCATCGACAAGTCGACAGGAACCATGACAGAGAAAGCTTCCCTGACCTTCCCCGCTGTCTACGATACGGATTACGAAGAAGATCTTTACCTCTCGAATCCCGGTTTCAAAGGCTCTGAATCGGCCGACATGGTCTGGGGTTCCGACTATATCTATTTCTCGCTCAACGACAACTACGGCGCCGGATATATCGTTAAAATCAACAAATCTGACGGTTCCATGTCGTTGGTCTACAATGCCGGCTACAGTACCTATCAGCCCGCCGGAGATGACTCTTACGTTATTTTCAATACCATCTATTTCAAGCAGGACAAGCAGGTATCGGCCAACACTCCCGAAGCGCCTGCTGATGTCAGGATGTCTCCCGTCGGCACTTCTCTTCAGGCTTCGCTGAACTTCACGATGCCCTCGAAGGATGTCAAAGGGGGCGATCTCTCAGGCAACCTCACATATTACATCAAGACATCGTCGGCAACCCTCGCCAGCGGCACAGCCGCCGCAGGCGCCGAAGTGAAGGATGTCAAGGTGACGGTTCCCGCCGCCGGAATGACCGATCTGCTCGTTTCGGCCGCCGTCGGTGATGCCGAGTCGCTCCCCGTTACCGTCAGCGCTTTCATCGGTCCGGACACCCCCGTGATTCCGTTCGACATCAACACCGACGTCGCCGACCTCAGTGTGACCGTCGAATGGGAGCCCGCTTCGGGTGAAAACGGCGGTAACACCGACGCCGTCACTTATAAGGTTGTCCGTCAGCCCGGCGACGTCGCCATAGCCACAACTCAGGAGACTTCAGCTGTCGACAATCTGACCAGAGAAGCCAAAACGCAATATTGGTATGAGATTACTCCCGTTGCCGGAGCAATCACAGGCCCTGTCAAGACCTCGCGCAAGTTCTTCGCAGGCCGCTATTTCGAGCTGCCCCACTTCAACTCTTTCGAAGAAGCCGACGTGTTCAACGAATATCCCGTCATCGACAACAACAAGGACGGCAACACATGGTGGGTCGACACCCGCACTACCCCGCAGCGCCAGAGTGCCGCCTACACTGCCGGTTCTAAAGTCGCCGACGACTATCTCTGCGTAGGCCCATTCAGCCTCAAGGCCGATGCCCCCTACTCATTCACGGCAACAGCCGACTGCCATTCGAATCCCGAGACCGTAGAGGTTCTTGCCGGAACGAATCCCGATAACGCCGCTTCGTTCTCGACAACAGTCGTGGCTAAGACAACAGTGACGGTTTCGAGCACCGGCGTGCTTCTCGAAGGACGTTTCACCCCCTCGGCCGACGGGCTCTATTATTTCGGAATCCATGTTACAAGCGACTCAGGCCGCGAACTCTGGATCAAGGATGTCAAGATCTCCGGCCTCGCCATCAACGCTCCCAAAGCTCTGACCGGCCTCGTTGCCGAAGGACTGAAAGATGGCGTCAGACTGACCGGCAAACTCCCCTCGCTCGCCCTCGACGGCTCGAAGGCCAATCTTACCGCCGTCAATGTCTACCGCGACGGCCTCATGGTGGCAGCTGTGAAAACAGGCATCGCCGACGGCGCTGATTTCAGCTATGACGACAAGTCAGAAGCTGCCGAAGGAAAGCACTCCTACACTCTGGTCGCAGTCAATGCCGACGGCGAGGGCGAACCCGCCAGTGTCGAAGGCTACCGCGGCCTGGATCTCCCCGGATTCCCGCGTAATCTGCGCGTGTGGGAAGACGCCAACACCCCCGGTCTCATCCATGCCACATGGGAGCCCCCGACATCGGGCGTCAACGGCGGTTTTCCCGATCCCGAAAACTGCACCTACGACCTCGACTTCACCGCTATGAGCAACGATGCTTCTATGGTCAAGGAGAACTATTCGGGCCTCAGCTGCGATTTCCAGATTCCCGACCAGTATTATACCGAGCAGGATCTCATCTCGGTTACCGTCGCTTCGCGCAACGCCAAAGGGCCCGCCGGCTATCAGGGCAACACAGCCCGCCACTGCTACTACGGCCCCGCCGACAAGCTCCCCGTCTATGAATCGTTTGCCAACGGAAAATACGAACAGCTCTGGAGCTCCGAGCGCATTGTCGATAACGACAACTGGGATGGCCTCTGGGATGCTTTCGGAACTCCGGCCACAGGTATCGACGCTCCCGACGGCGACGCCTACAGCTTCGGCTATATGGCGTATGCCGCAAATATCCCCTGGCGTGCCACTGGCCCGCGCGTGACTCTCGAAGGAACCGACAAGCCGACGCTCGCCTTCTGGTATTATTGCACCGACGAGGCCGCTTCGTTCACTCTCGACGTTATCGACGAAGACAAGCTGCCCGAAACGCTCAAGACGTTCGACCTCTCGGCCTCGGGCCGCAATAAGTGGATCCGTTATGAGATGTCGCTCGACAAGTTCAAGAATTCGAAGTATATCCAGATTTCGTTCGTAGGCTCATCAAAAACCGAATATGTCTACCCGATTGTGATTGACAACTTCTCGATCATCGATGCCAAGGAAGCCGACCTCGCAGTGCGCGGATTCTCTGGGCCGTCCAAAGCTAATGTCGGCTCGCGCGCCCGCTTCACCCTCAACGTCCGCAACAACGGAACGAAACCTGTCAGCAGCAGCGACTTCTCGGTTGTGCTCATGCGCAACGGCAAGGATGTCGCCACGACCAAAGGCTGCACCCTCGAATCGGGCGATGAAGCTCCGATCGACATCGCCGACATCCCCGAAGTGACCGATCCCCTCAGGAGCGTCTATAGTGCCCGCATAGAATTCGACAAAGACCTCGACAAGTCAGACAATGCCTCCGGTGTGGTCGAAGTCGAAATCGTCAAGCCCACTTATCCCGCTCCCGAAAACCTCTCGGCTTCGGGTGGAAACGGCGTCACTCTGACATGGAAGGCTCCCGACCCCGACGACAATCCCGCCAACACTGTTACCGAAGACTTCGACAGTTACCGGCCGTTCATCATCGACAATATCGGCGACTGGAAAACCGTCGACCTCGACGGCTGCAAGACAAGCATCCCGGCAACCTTCCTCGGTCCCTGCACCTACGACCACGTAGGCGAGCCGATGGCATGGCAGGTCATCGACCCTGCTCAGGCCAATATCTTCTCATGGTATGCCGTGTCGGGCGAACAGCTGCTTGCCTCATTCCAGGCCAATTCGGGCGGAAGTCCCGAAGTCGACAGCAACGACTGGCTCATCTCGCCGCGACTCTGCGGAAAGGCCCAGACAATCTCGTTTATGGCAAACGCCGCCACAAGCCAGCGCGTGCCCGAAGTCTTCGACGTTTACTATTCGACAACTTCCGACGATGTCGACGACTTCATCCTGCTCGAACAGGGTCTCGAAGTGAATGTGACCAACAATTGGACGGAATTCAAGTTCAAACTCCCCAAAGGAGCCCTCTACTTTGCTATTGTCCACCGCTCCAACGGCAAGTTCGCCCTCCTGCTCGACGACATAGTCTATGCTCCCGAAGGCGCAACCACAAACAAGATCGTCCTCAAAGGCTTCAACGTCTATCGCGACGGCCAGCGCGTCAATAACGAGCTCATAGCTCCCGAAGTGACAACCTATCACGACGCCAATGTCGAGCCCGACCGCGAATACAGCTACTGCGTGACCGCAATGTGGGACGCCGGTGAGTCCGACATCTCCAACGTTGTGACCCTCAACTCGTCCGATGCCCTCGACGCCATTGTCGAAGCAGTGCGTCCGACAATTGTCGCCATCGAAGGAGCCGTGCGCGTCACGACCCCCTTCGCTATGCCCGTAGCCGTCTACACCGCATCAGGCGCTACCATGGCCTCGCGCGTAGTCGACGGAACAGCTGTCATCTCGCTCACCCCCGGCATCTATATCGTCCGTGCCGGTTCGGTAGCCGCGAAAGTCGCCGTCCGCTGATTCTGAAAAGTTCAATTAGTCTAATTGGACTAATTAGACCAATTCCTCTTG
>DBGBEM010000091.1:0-1858 GCA_048477235.1 Muribaculaceae bacterium
ATTCAAGAGATGGCAAAACGTTTCAGCATATTATTGTTAATTCTATGGGCGACGGCAGTAGGCGCCGTGGCGGCGTCGTTCAGCCTTGTGCCCCCGCGGCGTGTTGTCGAGGGAGAGAAGTTCGCCGTCACCTTCCGCCTCGACAATGCCGAGGGCTCGGACATACGCGTCAGCCAGATCAACGGCTGCACCTTCGTCTACGGCCCGGCAGTGTCGACATCACGCAGCTACACCGTTGTCAACGGCAAAGCCCAGTCGGCTTCAAGAACCGAATATACCTACACCTACCGCGCCGACCGCGCCGGAACATTCACAATCCCCGCCGCCTCCATTATGGTCGACGGCAAACGCCTGACCACGTCGGCCCGTAAATTTACCGTAGAGACCCACGCTCAGGCGAATGCCCCCGCATCGAGCCGACCGGTCGACATCTACGATCCCGACACTCAGGGCTCAGACCGAGGTGTCGGCAAAAATGACGTATTTGTCCGCATAATTCTGTCGAGCAACAGCGTCTACGAGCAGCAGCCCGTCGAATGTGTCATCAAGCTCTACACCAAATACAACATATCGCAGTTCATCCCGACAAAGCAGCCGAGTTTCGACGGATTCCTTATAGAGGAAGTGCCCCTGAAGCCTACTCTCAACGTCGGAGACATGTATAACGGACAGCGCTACTACACAGCCGTCCTGAAAAAGTGCATCATCTTCCCGCAGAAGAGCGGTCGCCTGACAATCAATTCCGGAAACTACGACATCGACGTCGTTCAGTATTCCACCCAGAATCTGGGCGGCTTCGCCACAATACGCCAGCCTCAGGAGCGGAAAATCACCGTCAGCTCGAACAGCGCCACACTCGACGTCAAGGCTCTTCCGCAACCGCGCCCCGAAGGATTCAACGGCGCTGTCGGCAAGTTCACCATCAGCAGCCGCCTTGTCGGCAACCGGTTCCGCTCACATGAACCCGCAACGCTCATCTACACCATCGATGGCACGGGCAACATCAAATATCTCAAAGAGCCCGACATCGATTTCCCCGATGAGTTCGAGGTCTACACCCCGAAGTCGAACATCGAGGCCACAGCCGGCGCCACCAACGTCAGCGGCAAGATGACGATAGAATATACCTTCGTGCCGCAGACCGAAGGCTCGTTCAAAATCGGCGCCGACAAATTCGTTTACTTCGATCCGGCCACTGGCAAATATGTCACCCTTACCACACCTTCGTATGATCTGAAAGTAGCCAAAGGAACAGCCCCGACAGCTTCGGCCGACCAAAAAGATATAGAATCTAAGAACTCCGACATTCTCCACATCAAACTCGGAGAGAAAAACCTGAGCAGGAGCCACAAGCTCGTTGTCGACAGTTTCTTCTACTGGCTCCTGTATATTCTGCTGGCAGCCGGAATGGCCGCTGTTATAATTCTTAACCGCAGGCGCCTGACCCTCAACGCCGACATCAAGGGGCGCCGGCTTGCGCGTGCCGGCCGCACGGCACGAGCCGGACTGACGCGAGCCGAAGCCCGCATGAAAGCGAACAACAGCGAGGCATTCTATGCCGAGATTCTGAAGACTGTCAACGGTTATCTCTCCGACAAATTCGGCATCGCCGCCGGTCAGCTCTCGCGCGAGACCATCTCCGAGGCAATGAGCAACGCCGGGGCCTCCGACGAACTCACCGCATCGGTTCTCGGCGTAATCGACAGCTGCGAGATGGCCCGTTACACCCCTCAGACTCCGGCCACGCTCGACGACGTTTTCCGTCGCGCCGGAGCAGTTATCGCCGACATCGAAAACCTCAAACCCCGAAACGCCAAATGAACCGCATATTTATTTTTCTGACCCTCCTGATTATCGG
>DBGBEM010000092.1:0-16303 GCA_048477235.1 Muribaculaceae bacterium
GATAACCAGAATGTTGCAATGAGAGCGCTGATAGTTTCGCTGTTGACACTGCTGTCGGTGGTGACCGGGTTCGGCCAGACCGATTCAGTCAGGGTGAGCCTCATCACCTTTTTTCCCGGTTCGGAGATTTTCGAACTTGAGGGACATACGGGGCTGAGAATCCGGGATTTGCGCACTCATGAAGATGCCATATATAACTGGGGAACTTTCGATTTCAACAGCCCCGGGTTTGTCTATCGTTTCGTCAAGGGGGAGACCGACTATACCGTTGCCGCAGCTCCGACCGATCTATTCCTGATGGCCTACGAGGCGCAGGGACGCCGTATCGTCGAGCAGGAACTGAATCTGACGCCGGCCGAGACTGCGCGTCTGAAAGCGCTTGTCGACGAGAATATGCTGCCTGAAAACCGCGTCTACCGATATAATTATGTGCTCGACAACTGCGCCACGCGCCCTCTGGCGATAATCAGGCGCGCGCTTGCCGGCGATACGTTGGCTCTTGCACAGGCCGCACGCCCCGGGCAGAACACCTTCCGGAAAGTCATGCGCGGCTACCACCGCAACTATCCCTGGTATCAGTTCGGAATCGATCTGGCTCTCGGGTCGGGTATCGACCGTCCGATCGACAACGATGCGCGGTCATTCGCTCCGGCAGATCTCATGACGATGGTTGCCGATGCCGACATTGTGGCGGCTGACGGCAGCCGTCGCCCGTTGGTCGGCACAACGAAAGTTCTCAATGACATACCGGCTGACAATGCCGTTAAATCTGCCACACCGGCACTGCTGACGCCTGCGGCAGTCGCATGGGCGGTCTTTGCCATAGCTCTGGCGCTCAGTGTCGCCGACATCCGGCGCAGGCGCCTCTCGGCCTGGTTCGATGTGCTGTTCTACAGTCTCTGCGGTCTGGCGGGTCTGTTGCTGACTTTCCTGATTTTTATAAGCGTCCACGAGGCGACTTCTCCCAACTGGCTCTATCTCTGGCTCAATCCCCTCTGTTTCATCGCGGCGGTGGGCGCTGTCATAAAATCGGCCGCAAAGATGGTAGTTTCGTGGCAAATGCTTAATTTTGCACTCCTGATTATTCTCTGTGGAGTCGGCATAGCCGGCGTCCAGAGTCTGAATGCGGCATTTTGGCCTCTCATAGGGGCCGATATGTTGCGCAGTATAACGTATATAGTGATCTACCGATGCAATCGCTCAAAGAAAAGCAGCTGAAGAGCCGGCGTCTCGCCGCCATGGTCGTGGCGTCGCTCGTCGGTGTCGCCGTCGTGGCGCAGACAGCGCCGAAAGTGCCTGCGAAGCCGGCGCTTGTCGTCGGAATCACCGTCGAGGGCCTCAGCGACACCTACCTCGAGCTTTTGCGCGGTTATTTCGGCGCCAACGGCTTCAACCGCCTGATCAACGACGGCGTTGTCTTCACCGATGTCGACTATGGCCCCAATATCGACGCCACTGCCGCTACGGCCATGCTTGTCAGCGGCGCTCCGGCAAGCATCAGCAATATCTCGGCGGCTACGGTCTACGACAAGGAGTTGCGACGCGCCGTCTCGATTCTCAACGATGCCTCGACACTCGGCAATTTCACCTCGGAGACGCTTTCGCCGAAGGCTCTGGCCGTCAGCACTCTCGCCGACGAGCTGCGAGTAGCCGAAGGCGGTCTCAACGGCGTCTACTCGATAGCTCCCGACGCCGGGCAGGCGATTATTCTGGCAGGACATGCCGGAAGCGGTGCCTTCTGGATCAACGACGTCAATGGAAACTGGTCGACTTCAACGGCATATAAGGAAGTGCCTAATTCGGTCAACAACCGGAACTTCACGTCGTCGCTGGCCTCGCGTCTCGACACTCTGAAATGGACACCGTCGATAGCGCCCGAGCTCTATCCCGATATTCCGGCTTACCGCAAGGCATATCCGTTCAGGCATGTCTTCCAGCGCAACAATGTCGACCGCTACCGCGCGTTCAAGCGTTCGGCTCCCGCCAACCGCGAAGTGACCGATCTCGCCGCCGATTTCATCTCTTCGATGGGGCTCGGAAAAGGGAAGACCACCGACATGGTCAGTCTGGCCTATAATGTCGCTCCTTATCCCTACAGCAAGGATGCCGATTCGCGGCTTGAGACTATGGACGCCTATCTGCGTCTCGACGCCGACCTTGCCCGGCTTTTCGCCACCATCGACGCCGCCGGGCCCGGAATGAACCGTACTCTGGTTGTCCTCGCCGGCGTTCCGGCCCCTCCGGCCGGCAAGCGCGACGAAGAGCGTTTCGGAGTGCCTCACGGTGTCTTCTCTCCGCGCAAGGCCCAGTCGCTTCTCAATGTCTATCTGATGGCTCTCCACGGCAATGGCGAGTGGATAGCCGGATACCATAACAACCAGATTTTCCTTAATGCCGCCCTCGCCAAGGAGCGAGATGTCGATATCGTTGCCCTGCGGCGCGAGAGCGCCGAGTTTCTGTCGAGGATGGCGGGCGTCTGCCGATCGTTCACGCTCGACGACGTGCTTGCCGGAAAAGCCGGAAACGACGCCGAAGCCATGCGGCGAAACACCGTTGTCGGACATTCCGGCGACGTCTTCATCACGATAACCCCCGGATGGGAGATAGAGGCGGCCGACGTCAATGCCGGTCAGAACTCACGCCCGATGGTGTCACGTCTGGGCACGCCGATGTTCCCCGGTTTTATTCTGGCTCCCGGAGTCGCCCACCGTGTCATAGGAACGCCTGTCGACGCCACTGTGCTGGCTCCGACAGTAGCGCGTATTCTTCGCATACGCTCGCCCAACGGGGCCGAGAGCGCTCCCCTGCGCTTCTGATCCCCGAGTTTTCCTATCCACCAACAACCCGATAACAAATAAAAAATCAGATAAATGTCATTAAACTCATTCCTGAAAAAGGTATTCGGAAACAAGTCGACCCGCGATCTCAAGGAGATTCAGCCTATTGTTGACCGCATCAAGGCTCTCGGCCCTGAGATGGCCGCTCTCGACAACGACGCACTCCGACAGAAGATCACCGATGTACGCGCCGACATCAAGGCCGCCATCGCTCCCGACGAAGAGGCTATCGCCAAGACCCGCGAAGAGGTCGAGACTCTGCCTATCGACAAGCGCCAGCCTCTCTGGAACGACATCGACCGCCACGAGAAGAATATCCTCGACACCCTCGAGAAGAAGCTCGACGAGCATCTGCCCGTTGTCTTCGCCGCCATACGCGAGACGGCTGCCCGCTTCGCCGCCAACGAGCAGGTGGTCGTGACAGCCACTCAGATGGACCGCGACCTTGCGGCGCAGGGACGCGATTTCGTCAGCATCGACGGCGACAAGGCCATCTATCTCAATCACTGGAAAGCCGGCGGCAACGAGATAACCTGGGATATGGTTCACTACGACGTGCAGCTCATCGGCGGTATCGTGCTCCATCAGGGTAAGATCGCCGAGATGGCCACCGGTGAGGGTAAGACCCTCGTGGCCACACTGCCGGTATTCCTCCGTTCGCTTTCGGGCCGCGGTGTCCATGTGGTTACCGTCAACGACTACCTGTCGAAACGCGACAGCGAGTGGATGGGCCCGCTCTATATGTTCCACGGCTCGACGGTCGACTGCATCGACAAGCACCAGCCCAACACCCCGGCGCGCCGCGCGGCCTATAACTGCGACATCACGTTCGGCACGAACAACGAGTTCGGCTTCGACTATCTGCGCGACAATATGGCCATGAGCCCCGACGATATGGTTCAGCGCAAACATTACTACGCCATTGTCGACGAGGTCGACTCAGTGCTCATCGACGATGCCCGAACCCCGCTTATTATCTCGGGCCCGGTGCCCAAGGGCGACGATCAGATGTTCAATGAGTTCCGCCCCAATGTCGAGCGTGTGTTCCAGGCTCAGCGCCGGCTCGTCACCCAGCTCCTGACCGAGGCCAAGGCAAAGATCAACAGCGACGACAAGGCTGTCGCCAAAGAAGGCGCTCTCGCTTTGTTCCGCGCATATAAAGGTCTGCCGAAAAACGGCGCCCTCATCAAGTTCCTCAGTCTCGAGGGAATGAAGAACATACTGCTCGAAACCGAGGCATATTACCTTCAGGACAACTCGCGCGAGATGCCAAAGGCAACCGAGCCGCTCTATTTCGTCATCGACGAGAAGAACCGCAGCGTCGATCTTACCGACAAGGGTATCGACGAGATGACCTCCGGCACGACCGACCCCCAGTTCTTCGTGCTTCCCGACATCGCCGCCCAGCTCGCCGAGGCCGAACATATTCAGGATCTCTCCGAGCGTCAGGCCGCCAAAGACCGCTATATGCAGGACTACGGCGTGAAGGCCGAGCGCGTCCACACCGTCAACCAGCTTCTCAAAGCCTACGCTCTCTTCGACAAGGATGTAGAATATGTCATCGACGACGGCAAGATCAAAATCGTCGATGAACAGACGGGCCGTATAATGGAAGGACGCCGCTATAGCGACGGTCTCCATCAGGCTATCGAGGCCAAGGAGGGAGTGAAGGTCGAGGCTGCGACCCAGACCTTTGCCACCATCACGCTCCAGAACTATTTCAGAATGTATCATAAGCTGGCCGGTATGACCGGTACGGCCGAGACCGAAGCCGGCGAGTTCTGGGATATCTATAAGCTCGATGTCGTGACAATTCCGACGAACCGTCCGGTTGCGCGTATCGACATGAACGACCGTGTCTACAAGACCAAGAAAGAGAAATATGCCGCTGTCATCGAAGAGATTCAGCGCCTTGTTTCGGAAGGACGCCCCGTGCTCGTCGGCACCACTTCTGTCGAGATAAGCGAGCTGCTGAGCCGTATGCTGAAGATGCGCAACATTCCCCACAACGTGCTCAACGCCAAATACCATCAGCGCGAGGCCGAAGTCGTAGCTCTTGCCGGTAAGGCTGCTACGGTCACAATCGCCACGAATATGGCCGGCCGCGGAACCGATATCAAACTGCCCCCCGAGGTCAAGGAGGCCGGAGGTCTGGCAATCATCGGCACCGAGCGCCATGAGAGCCGCCGCGTCGACCGTCAGCTTCGCGGCCGTTCGGGCCGTCAGGGCGATCCGGGTTCGTCGGTCTTCTACGTGTCGTTCGAAGATCAGCTGATGCGCCTTTTCGCAACCGACCGCGTAATGAAGATGCTCGACACCCTCGGGCTAAAAGAGGGGGAGGCCATCGACTCGAAGATGGTGACCCACGCTATCGAGAACGCCCAGAAGCGCGTCGAGGAAAACAACTTCGGCATCCGTAAGCGTCTGCTTGAATACGACGACGTCATGAACAAGCAGCGCAGCTATATCTATGCGCGCCGCCACCATGCGCTGCTCGGCGAACGTATCGGAATCGACATCAACAATATGATGTGGGACACAATCGAGAACCTCGTCAACACCTACGACTCGGCTTCGGGTTACAGCGATCTGTCGATGGAGCTGCTGCGTATTCTGACTATCGAGGCTCCGTTCACCGAGGCCCAGTACCGCAATATGTCGAAAGAAGACGCCATAGAGGCTATCGCCGCCGCCGCCAACGAGACTTTCGAGCGCCGTTCGCAGCACATCATAGAGGTTGCCGAGCCGGTTATCAGACAGTGTATTGAAGAGCGCAACATGGAAGGACGCATAGCAGTTCCGATGACCGACGGAAAGCGCTATTACAACCTCGTCGTCGACCTCAGGAAAGCCTATGACAGCGGTTCGAAAGAGATTGTCAAGGAATGGCACAAGGCCGTGTTGCTGTTTACTATCGACGAGCTCTGGAAAGAGCATCTGCGCGAGCTCGACCAGCTGCGTCAGAGCGTTCAGAACGCATCCTACGAACAGAAAGACCCGCTGGTCATCTATAAAGTCGAATCGTTCCACCTCTTTGAGGAAATGCTCAACCGTCTCAACGTCAAGGCGATGTCGATTCTCATGCGCGGACAGATCTATATACCGCAGCCGCGCCCCGAAGAACAGCAGTCAGCTCCCGAACAGCCTGAGGTGAAGCGAGCTATGCCCGAACGCCCCACCGACTACTCGAAATACAAGACCAACAAAGACGAGATGGCAGCTTCGGCCGAAGCCCAGCGTGCCGCTGCTTCAGGTCCGCAGGGCCCGCAGCAGAATCGTCCGGCTCCCGTGAAGAGCGCGCCGAAGATCAACAGAAATGCCCCGTGCCCCTGTGGCAGCGGCAAGAAATATAAGAATTGCCACGGAGCAAACCTTTGAATTTGACATATTCTGACCACATGCGGCCATGACTTACGCTGAAGTTCTGCTGCCGCTTCCTCTGACGGGCTTCTTTACCTATAAGGTGCCCGACATGATGGCCGAGGCAATACGCCCCGGCTGTCGTGTCGTTGTGCCTTTCGGCCGCACGAAGTTCTATACGGGGATTGTGGCCGGACTGACTCCGCGCCGTCCCGAGGGGTTCGAGACAAAGGAGATAAGCCAGCTGCTCGACAGCGAGCCTGTCGTGCGCCATCCTCAGATGAAGTTCTGGGAGTGGATTGCCGACTACTATCTCTGTTCTCAGGGCGAGGTCTTTCGCGCGGCCGTGCCTGCGGGTCTCAAGCTTGAGAGCGAGACAGTGGTCGAGGTCAATCCCGATTTCGAGGAAGATCCCGGCGACCGCCTCGGAGAGCGCGACCTTCTGGTAATGAACGCCGTCAGGCGCGTGCCGAAGAAAGCGACTCTCGCTGCTGTGGCCCGAGAAACCGGCTTCAGGAACACGTCGGCGATTGTTGCCCGTCTTGTCGAGCGCGACGCCCTGATGGTAAGCGAGAATCTTGTGGAACGCTACAGGACCCGCAAGATCGAGATGGTCGAAATGGCTATCGAACGCGGTGACTCGGCGGCTCTCCACGCCGCCTTCGATTCTGTCAAGGGTGCGCCGAAACAGGAGAAAGCCCTTCTGACGCTGATAGAGCTCTCGGGCTTTATGCGTCAGGGAAGCGACCTGTGTGAAGTGACCCGCGCCGATCTTCTCGACCGCAGCGGAGTCACTTCGCCTATAATTATCGCGCTCGAAAACAAGGGCATAGTTCGCCGCCGAAAGAAGGAGGTGAGCCGCTTTGCTCAGGTCAGCAAGGCTACGATGCCGATGCCTGAGCTTACCGACGCCCAGCGCGAGGCGCGCGACGCCATCATAAAATCGTGGGGAGAAAAGGATATAACTCTGCTCCATGGTGTGACCTCCAGCGGAAAGACCGAGGTCTATATCTCGCTTATCGACCGTATGCTGAGGTCGGGACGCCAGGTGCTCTATCTCGTGCCTGAGATAGCTCTGACAACTCAGTTGACAACGCGGCTCCAGCGGGTGTTCGGCCCGAAGGTGATAATCTACCATTCGCGTTTTTCCGATTCCGAGCGCGTCGAGCTATGGCGCCGGCTGCTGACTACCCACGAGCCGCTTGTCGTGCTCGGGGCGCGTTCCGCTCTGTTCATGCCTTTTGCTTCGCTCGGCCTGATCATTGTCGACGAAGAGCATGAGAGCAGCTTCAAGCAGCAGGATCCGGCTCCGCGCTACAACGCGCGCGACGCCGCTATGGTGCTTGCCGGGATGCATGGCGCAAAGACACTTCTCGGAAGCGCTACTCCCGCTGTCGACACATACTATAAGGCGCTGACCGGCCGCTTCGGTCTCGTCAGCCTGACCGAGCGCTACGGCGGTTCAGAGCTGCCGCGCGTCGAGATTGTCGACATGGCCAAAGCGCGCAAGAAACGTGAGGTCAGCGGGGCTTTCTCGCTGCAGCTCCGACGCCTCATCAACGATGCGGCCTCGGCCGACCGCCAGACGATTCTCTTTCTGAACCGACGCGGTTTCGCTCCTATGGCGCGATGCAAGATGTGCGGTTATGTGCCCAAATGCGAGAATTGCGATGTCTCGCTGACCTATCACCACGGAATCGACAGGCTTGTGTGTCATTATTGCGGCACCCCCTACGACCTGCCGCGCGTCTGTCCGGCCTGCCGTGAGCCGGGACTCGAGATTATCGGCTACGGAACCGAACGCATCGAAGAAGAGATAGCGGCTTCGTTTCCCGACATCCCCGTGGCGCGGCTTGACCGCGACACAACCCGCAACAAAGATGATTATGAGCGTATAATCGACGAGTTTTCGTCCGGAAAAGACAAGATGCTTGTCGGGACGCAGATGGTCACCAAAGGTCTCGACTTCGGTCGTGTCAGCGTTGTCGGCGTAATCAATGCCGACGCCACGATAAACCAGCCCGACTTCCGCTCAGCCGAGCGGGCTTTCAATATGCTCGAACAGGTCGCGGGCCGTGCGGGCCGGCGAGGCGACGACGGAGTTGTGGCCATACAGACCTACACTCCCTCCCATCCGCTCTTCGGTTTTCTGGTCAGCCACGATTATACAGGGTTCTACAACCATGAGATTGAGGAACGGCGACTCTACAACTATCCGCCGTTCACACGTATCATAAACATCTATCTCAAACATCGCGAGCAGGGACGTCTCCATATCCTTGCCGGCGCCTACGGACGACGCCTGCGCGAGCTTTTCGGCAACCGGGTCTTCGGTCCCGAAGAACCCCACGTTGCCCGTATAAAGCAGATGCACATAATGCGCATAATGATAAAAATCGAGACAGAGGCGTCGATGAAGAAGGTCAAGCATATTCTGCGCGAGACCTATCTCGAGATGGATGCCGCCCGGGCGCTCAACGGCGCGCAGGTCTACTATGATGTCGATCCGATGTAAGTTATGAAGCTGAGACTGTCATATAAAATCCTTCGAACTGTTCTGGTGACGATTATTATAGCCGTCGCCTCGATTGTCGCGGGCCTTTATGTGGCGCTGTCGGTGCCGTCGGTTCAGAATCTCATCCGCGGACGCGCCGAAAAAGAACTTACAAATCTTTTGGGAACGCCGGTTACTATCGGACGCATTTCGATAGCGCCGTTCAATAGCCTGACGCTGAGCGATGTCGCTGTAGAAGACAGTCTCGGTGTCAAAGCGCTCCATGTCGACCGTCTCGGAGCCGGAATCAGCCTTATGAAGCTCTTCAGGGGCGATATTGTCGTAACATACGCCGAAATTATCGGTCTCCACGCCACTGTCTACCGGGGCTCGCCCTCCGAACCTCTGAATATCCAGCCGATTATCGACAGGTTCAAGCCTAAAGACAAGAACAAGCCCCCGACGCGGTTCAGTCTGGCTGTCAACACAATCGTCATACGCCGCTCTTCGGCTACCTATGATGTCAACTCCGCGCCGCGCGCTCCCGAAGGACACTTCTCCCCGAATCATATCAGGGTAGGGAATCTGCGGGCCGACGTAACACTGCCGCTAATATCCAACGACAGAAATATCATCGACCTGCGGCGTCTTGCTTTCGACGAACAGAGCGGGCTGACGGTCGACGGCCTCAGCGGCCGGATAGAATTCACGCCCTCGTCACTTTCGGCGCGTCGTCTGCGTATTGAGATGCCGGGGTCGCTGATAGCTTTCAACGACATTGAGGCCGACTTCGGCTCTATCGACAATCTCAGGGCCAACTGGCGGCGTCAGTCTTTCGACATATCGCTCAAAGGCGATACCTACGTAACCCCCTCGGATTTCGCCTGTTTCTTCGAACCACTGAGACGGTTCGATTCACCCGTCGCGCCGGAAATCCATGTCAGCGGAACGCCATCTGACTTCGATATCGAACGATTCTCTCTCAGAGGACGTGACTTCCCTGTCGAGATAAGTCTCAGAGGCCGTGTCGAGGGCTTGCCCGACGGCCCCGATGCTGTCACGGCCGACATCTCCGAGCTCGATGTCAGGGCCAACGGTCCGCGTGTGGCCGAGTTGCTCGCCGGTTTTATGAGTCTGAAGCCTGCCGTGAACAACATTATCTCGGGACTTGGTGATGCATCTGTCAGCGCCGAAGCCCATCTTTCCCCCTCGGCTATGGCAATGAAGGGCAGCGTTGAGGCTGAACCGGGAGCCATCGAGCTTGACGGCGCGATCGATCGTGTCCGCAAGCGTCTGAAAGCCCATATCGAGGCTCCGTCGCTCAGGCTTGCGCGGATGTTGCCCGATATTGCTCCGGGAGTCGACGGCTTCGCGGCTGATTTCGACGGAGCGGTTCGCGACATGACTCTGAAACTCACAGCAGAGCGAGTGGAATTCAACAACAAGTCGCTCGAGAATCTTGCAGTCGACGCTTCGATGAGCGGCGACGATGTCGAGGCGACGGTGTCGACCGACGGTTCAGGAGGCAGTCTCTTTGTCGACGGCACTGCGAATATCGGCACAGTCGCTCCTTCGCTGAATATGCGCGCCGAATTGCGGCGCGTCAATCCCGGAGTATTCGGAATAGCGATGCCGGGGATGTTGCGCGGCTACGTGTTCGACGGAGACATATCAGCCGATCTGACGGGCCGCACACCCGACACACTGTTGGGCGAAGTCATCATCGACAACTTCACCCTCGACGCTGCCGACGGCAACGGCCGTGACCTTTATATCGACCGGATGACGCTGACATCTTCGTTAGCCGACTCGACGCGCCGTATAATAGCGCTCGACAGCCCGCTGCTGACAGCCCGCGCGGAAGGCGATTTCCGCTTCGCGACGCTCGGACGTTCAGTCAGAGCCATTCTCGCCGGTGTCAATCCGATTCTGTTCAGTGCTCCTGCCGCCGAGCCGGAACACTATGGCGATAATATTGTCGTCAATGTGACCCTTCCCGTAGAGAGTCCGCTTGTCGAATTCCTGAAACTGCCTGTAGCGCCGCTGACGCCTGTCAGACTGCGCGCATCGCTCGACGACAGCAGTCGCACGATCGATGTGGCCCTTGACGCGCCCTATCTGCGTCAGGGCAACAAACTCATCGAGAACACGGCTCTGAGCGCGTCGTTCGACGGCCTCGACGGACGCAGTCATCTCCAGGCTTACTCACTTGTTCCCGCAAAAGGGGGACAGGTTGGGCTGACGATAACATCCGACGGCATTGACTCTCGTCAGGATACCGAGCTGAGCTGGCTGAGCAAGAGCGGAATGGCCCACGGCGCGTTCAGGTTCTCGGCCGGTTTTGACCGCGCTGACGACGGCCGGCTCCTGACGACAGTCGACGTCAATCCTGGGAAAATCGTCTTCAACGACAGCGTCTGGAACATAGCTCCCTCGCGTATCAGTGTCGACAAGAAGCGCATCAATGTCGACGGATTCCGGATAAGCCATGCCGATCAGCTGCTGTCGATCGGCGGAGCGGCTTCGCCCGATTCTGCCGATGTGATGAAAATCGAGCTGCGCGACATCAATCTCGACTTCATTTTCGAGACATTGAATATCAATAACGTCGCTTTCGGTGGCAATGCCACCGGGATAATATATGGCCGCAACCTGCTGACATCGGCTCCGATCGCCTACACACCGAACCTGTCGGTGGTCGGACTCAGCTACAATGGCGCGGTTATGGGGGACGGAATCATCGAAAGCGCATGGCATCCTCATGAGGGTGCGGTGACGATCGACGCCGACATTTCCCAGGCCAACGGACATCATTCGCTGATATCGGGAAAGATTGTGCCGAATGGGGAACTTCTCGACTTCACTTTCGACGCCGACAAGGCTAACGTGGCGTTCCTGCGCCCGTTCATGTCAGCTTTCTGCGACGGTATAACCGGTCTCGCTTCGGGACACGCGCGCCTCTGGGGTACCTTCCACGATCTCGATATGGAAGGCGATGTCTACGGCGAGAACCTGAAGATGGATCTCGGACTGACAGGGACAAGCTACTGGGCGACAGACTCGGTTCATATTCGCCGCGGCCATATCGACCTTAAGAACATCACCCTGCGCGACGCCAAAGGACACACGGCGCTTCTCAACGGATGGCTGACGCATACGAATTTCCATGAACCGCATTTCGAGTTCAACATAACTCAGGCCCGCGATCTGCTCGCCTACGACATTAAGCCCAACGACGAACATCCCTGGTACGGGAAAGTCTACGGCAACGGTTCTGTAGAGATCAAAGGGCGTCCCGGTCTGGTCAACATCAATGTCGATATGTCGACAGCCGCGGGAACCGACTTCACTTTCGTGCTCGACGACAGCGAAGTGGCCAGCGACTATGATTTCCTGACATTCCGCGACGTTACGCCGGTTGAAAAACGCCCTGCCGCGCCGGTTGACACCACTCCCGACCTCGTCAGGCAGCTGCGCCGGCAGGTGAAGAAAAATGACGACAAGCCGTCGGATTATCTAATGAACTTCAATATCGATGTGACTCCCGAGGCCGCGATGACCCTTGTGATGGATCCCGCCGGCGGCGACAAGATCCGCGCCACAGGCTCGGGAACGCTGACGATGAACTACGGCTCGGCCAACGAAGACCTGCGCATGTATGGCACTTATGTCCTTAACCGGGGTAACTATAACTTCACCTTCCAGGACATCATCCTCAAGGATTTCACCATCGAACCGGGCAGTTCGATAGCTTTCCACGGCGACCCCTATTCGGCGCAGCTCGACATACGCGCTTATTATGCGCTCAACGCCAACCTCAGCGACCTCGACGAATCGTTCCTTCAGGACCGTGAGCTGAACCGCACGAATGTGCCCGTCCACGCCATGCTGCTCGTCAGCGGTGATATGCGGCGCCCCGACATCAATTTCGACCTCGAATTCCCGACACTCACTCAAGACACTTACCGAAAAGTGAGGTCGATTATCTCGACCGAAGAGATGATGAGCCGGCAGATTATCTATCTGTTGGCGCTGAACCGCTTCTACACTCCGGAATATATGAGCGCCACACGCGGAAACGAGCTCGTTTCCGTGGCTTCGTCGACGATATCGTCGCAGCTGTCGTCGATGCTCGGCCAGCTCAGCGACAAATTCAGCATAGCCCCGAGCTTCCGCAGCGACCGCGGTGACTTCTCCGATATCGAGGTCGACGTGGCCCTGTCGAGCCATCTTCTCAACAACCGGCTGTTGCTGAACGGCAACTTCGGCTATCGCGACAAATCGCTGAACAACAACTCGTTTATAGGCGATTTCGATATAGAATATCTTCTGAACCGAAGTGGCTCGCTGCGCCTGAAAGCCTATAACCGCTACAACGACCAGAACTACTACTTGAAATCGGCATTGACAACCCAGGGGGTCGGCATCGTCTACAAGCGCGACTTCGACGACATCTTCGACTGGGCGCGCCGCCTGCGCCGCCGCTTCAACCGCCCGGAGACCATCTCTGCCGACACCGTTCAGCCCCGCTCTGAATAACAGATTTTACGTGTCTATACCAAAAATCAGTCACTTAGTTCTACGCTAAATGGCTGATTGTTATATTGCTGAATTATCGAAGTCTTATCTCGAACTCATGTTAAATATCGTTTATGATAGATATTACATTCCAAGCATGGCGGCAGGAGCGATGCCGAGGATAAGGCAGATAGCACGGGCTATTCGTAGTGTAGGCTCGGCACGACCGGAAATATAGTCGCTTACTCTTGACGGACTCACACCCAGTTCTTTGGCAAGCTGTTTCTGTGTCATGCCTTTCTCTTCGATTGACAAACTGATAAGCTCGCCGATGGTCGGTTTTGCTATCGGGTAGTGGATCTTTTCGTATGCTTCAACCACATCTGAGACAATGGTCAGCTCAATGGCGTTCGTGTCGCTTGCAGGAGTTTCGTCAGTAACAAGCGGCAATAGTTCCTCAATGCGGTTGAGCGCATACTCATATTGCTGTTTTGAAATATCCATATCGTTATACTTAGATGGTTGAACAATCAATTTTATCGTATTCACTGTGAGTCCCGACGAAACGGATGAAGATTCTGCCTATCGTGAATTTTATCACTACTACCAATCGGTAATTATTGCCTCTGATATTGAAGACATAATGCTGATTGCCTACATAGTCGGTAGCCGGGAAATCCTCTCGAATTTCCGACAGATTATGCCATTGGGCTTGCTGGGCGATGTCGTACCATCGTTCCAGCGCTATTCTCGAATCTCCGTTGCCGGGCAATTCATAGAACTCTTTGATTTTTCTATGTGAGATTATGTGCATAACTTATCTGTTTGCAAAGTTACTAACAAATTTTGATATTCAAAAGATTCTATGGGATAAGTTTTGACTTTCAAAATTGTTTCAACGAAATGACCTAAGAAGCCTCTGCCGCACGTCCATCTCCGACTTTTGCGTAGATTTGGATGTTCTTGACGCTCCTGTGGGTTGACATTCGACTGACCGTTTGGGTAATTGAGCAGTTTCAAACTGCATAATTTCATTGAAACCACACTCATTCCGCTCAATTTTTGTCGGAAACTTTTATTTCGCTACCTTTGCAGACTCAATACCTTAAGTGAGCCTGAATAATGAGAAAATGGAAAGTCGAAGACAGTGCCGAGCTGTATAATATAAACGGCTGGGGCCGTCAGTACTTCAAGATAAACGACAAAGGCCATGTGGTCGTCACGCCGCGCGACGACAGCTTCCCCGTCGACCTGAAGGAGGTTATGGACGAGCTTCAGGTGCGCGATGTGACGCCGCCGCTTCTGCTGCGTTTTCCCGATATACTCGATAACCGAATAGAAAAGATCTCGCGCTGCTTCGAGCGCGCCGCCAAAGAATATGACTACATGGGCCAGAATTACCTGATCTATCCGATCAAGGTCAATCAGATGCGCCCGGTTGTCGAAGAGCTCGTTACCCACGGCAAGAAGTTCAATATCGGTCTTGAAGCGGGTTCGAAGCCCGAGCTTCACGCCGTTCTCGCCACCAACCAGCAGGAGAATGCCCTGATTGTCTGCAACGGTTATAAGGATGCGACTTATGTCAAGCTCGCTCTTCTGGCTCAGAAAATGGGGCGCAGAATCTTCCTCGTTGTAGAGAAGCTCAACGAGCTTCATCTGATAACCGAGATGGCGCGCGAGCTGAATGTGCGCCCCAATATGGGCATCCGCATCAAACTCGCCTCGTCGGGCTCGGGGAAATGGGAAGAGAGCGGAGGCGACCAGTCGAAGTTCGGCCTGAACTCGTCGGAATTGCTCGAAGCTCTCGATTTCCTCGAAAAGAAGGGGATGAAAGACTGCCTGCGGCTCGTACATTTCCATATCGGCAGCCAGATAACTAAGATACGCCGTATCAAGAACGCTCTGCGCGAGGCAATGCAATATTATGTGCAGCTCTGTAAGAACGGATTCGATGTCGAGTTCGTCGATATGGGGGGCGGCCTCGGCGTAGATTACGACGGCACGCGCAATTCGGCGAGCGGAAGCTCGATGAACTATACCATTCAGGAGTATGCCAACGACGCGGTGTCGGCCCTTGTCGACGTCTGTGTAAAGAACGATCTGCCGCATCCGAATATCGTGACCGAGAGCGGCCGTTCGCTGGCCGCCCACCATTCGGTTCTGGTGTTCGAGGCGCTCGAGACAACGTCGCTTCCCGAGTGGAACGAGAACGAGACTGTGTCCGAGGACGCCCATGAGCTTCTTCGGGAGCTCTACGACATCTGGGATCGTCTCGATATGCAGCGGATGTATGAGAGCTGGCACGACGCACTCCAGATCCGCGAGGAAGCGCTCGACCTTTTCTCGCTCGGAATGCTCGATCTCAGAACCCGTTCGCAGATCGAGAAACTTTTCTGGAGCGTGGCGCGCGAGGTCAGCGAGATTGCCCAGAATATGAAGCATCCTGCCGAGGAACTGCGCAAGATCGCCAAGATGATTCCCGACAAGTATTTCTGCAACTTCTCGCTGTTCCAGTCGATGACCGATTCATGGGCCATCGATCAGATTTTTCCCATCATACCTCTGCAGCGGCTCGACGAACGTCCCGCCAAGCAGTGCACGATTCAGGACATAACCTGCGACAGCGACGGTAAGATCGCCAATTATGTGACCGGAACCGGAATACATCCGTCGCTGCCTGTCCACCCGGTGCGTCCCGGCGAACCTTATTATATCGGAGTGTTCCTCGTCGGCGCCTATCAGGAGATTCTCGGCGACATGCACAATCTGTTCGGCGACACTAACGCCGTGCATATCTCGGTCTATAAAGACCATTATGAGATCGACAAGGTTATCGACGGAGAGACTGTCGCCGACGTGCTCGATTATGTCCAGTATAGCCCGAAGCGAATGGTGCGCAATCTCGAGACGTGGGTAACCGCCTCGATGAAAGCCGGACGGATAACCCCCGAGGAAGGTCGCGAATTTCTCAACAACTATCGGTCGGGCCTCTACGGCTACACATATCTCGAGAAGGAATGAGCCGCTACTTCATGCAGCTCGCGTATCTCGGCGCGCCTTTCCACGGCTGGCAGTCGCAGCCCGGTGAGGTGAC
>DBGBEM010000093.1:0-1278 GCA_048477235.1 Muribaculaceae bacterium
TGTAGAACCCGTCGGCGGCTACGGCAGCGACCGTCACGGCGAACATCAACAGAAAACTGAGAATCTTTTTCATGAATATCGGTTTATTTTCGGTAAGAAATTGCAGGGCAAAAATAGTGTCGGCCGCCTACCCCGCCAACCACTTTCTTAACCCATCCCGACACTTTTTCAACAATTTTCGGATTATTCAGGATTAATCGGGATAAATCCGGCACGCGGGCCACGACATGAAGCGGGCGCCCCGCTATGGAGACGCCCGCCTGATAGGGAACTGTAAGTTCTATTGGAAACGTTGATTACTTGATGACTTTGGTAACGGTGTTGCCCTGACGGAGGATGTAGATCTGACCGTTGACCATTTCGTTGACGCGCACACCCTGGAGGTTGTAGATCTCAACGGGAGCATTCATGTCGATGGCTACGTTCTCGATGCCGTCCTGACTGCCTTCTGTGACGAGTTCAACCTTAACGAGGGTAGCTTTCTGACCTTTGACAGCGAAGCCGGTGGCCGAGAGCATCTCGACGTCGGTGTAGTCACCTACGGGATCACCGGTAACATTGTAGGTATATGTGGTGCCGGTGATGTCGGCATATTTTACAAGTTCTGTCCATGCCCATGCTTCTCCGGCGAATGTGGCGAGCTGGATCTGGGCGGGAGCTTCGGGATCGCTGTTGTCGACATCCTTGTAGGTGAAGACGAGCTTGTCACCGACTTTGAGGGCGCTCATGGCAGCGTTGTTCCACTGAGTGTTTTCCTCGACATTCTTATATTCCAGCATACCGGCCCAGTTGCCCATGACAACTTCACCTTCCCAGAGAGCGGTTGCAGCGCCCGGGGTGTCGGGAGTATCGGGGGTGTCGGGGGTGTCAGGAGTATCGCCGCCGTCGGGGTTAAGCTCGATCTTAACGAGGGTAGCTTTCTGACCTTTCACTGCAAAACCTGTGGCGGAGAGCATCTCGACGTCGGTGTAGTCGCCGAAAGGATCGCCGGTGACAGTGTAGGTGTAGCTTGTGCCGGTGATGTCGGCATAATCAACGAGCTGAGTCCATGCCCATGCATCGCCGGCGAATGTGGCGAGTTGAATCTGAGCGGGCTTTTCGGGATCGCTGGCGTCGACATCCTTATAGGTGAAGACGATCTTGTCGCCGGCTTTGAGAGCGCTCATGGCAGCATTGTTCCACTGGGTGTTCTCGGGGATGTTCTTATATTCCATCTTGCCGGCCCAGTCGCCCATAACGACTTCGCCTTCCCAAAGAACGGTAGCGCTTGCCGACATT
>DBGBEM010000094.1:0-9121 GCA_048477235.1 Muribaculaceae bacterium
AGATGTCGGGATAGGATAGGCCCAGTTGGCGTTTTCGGGGTCGGAGCAGGTCAGGCTCTTGCTCTTGATTGTCAGCAGGTTCTGGCCGGAGACGTAAACGCGTGCTTTTGTCATCCGGAGTTTAGCCAGCAGGCGGTCGGGCAGGCTGTAGCCGATCTGGAGCGTGCGGAGTTTGGCGTATGAGCCGTTCTCGACGAAATAAGAGGAAGTCCGGCCTTCGTCGCCGATATTGTTTGTCGTCAGCATAGGTATTGTCGATGAGGTATTGACAACCGGAAGCCACGCGTCGAGCACGCGCTCACCCTTGTTGCTGCCGGCATCGGTGACGCTCCAGAAATCATTTTGGAATTTCTGGTTATTGTAGACATCCTGGCCGAGCACACCCTGCCAGAACATCTGAAGGTCGAAGTTCTTATATCCGAGTTCGACATTGAGGCCGAACGACAGATCGGGCACGGGATTGAAGATCCACGTCTGGTCGTCGGGGGTTATACGGCCGTCGCCGTCGAGGTCGGCGTAGCGCATTCCGCCGAGGCGTGCGTTGTCCTGACCGGAATTCTGAGCCTCTTCGCGCGAGGTGAAAAGGCCGTCGAAGACATAACCTACGATCGAGCCGTAGGGCTGACGGGCCTCAACGAGGTTTTCCTTTGTTGTGTGGGCATACGAGCCGGTGGTCGTGTTCGGCAGATAGGTTACCCGGTTGCGGAAGAAGTCGAAGTTAAGGGAGGCTTTGTACCAGAGGCCGCATTTCAGACGGTCGCGCCATCCGATAAGGAATTCCATACCCCAGTTGCGAAGCGACGGGCCGTTCAGCCACGAGGCTCCCCCTTCGCCCATCGCACCGAGATAAGCGGGTGTTATGAGCATATCCTTAACATCTTTGATATAGGCGTCGACTGTGCCGAAAAGACGGTCGTTGAGCATACTGTAATCTACGCCAAGGTCATACTGGATCGTTGTCTCCCACTTGAGATTGTCGTTTGCCGTCTGGCTGGCGATATATCCCGAGGGGAAAATGCCGCTCTGCTGGAGCAAGAGATCGTAGGCCGACGAAGTGACGCGGTCATTTCCGTAGTCGGCCACATAGAGGGCATAGCGGGCTGTATTCGAGATCGCCTGATTACCGGTTTTACCCCACGACAGGCGCAGTTTCAGATCATTGAGCCACTGCTTTTTGATATTCTCCGAGATGCGGTAGCCAAGAGTGGCGGCGGGAAAGGTTCCGTAGCGGTTGTTGCGGCCGAATCTCGACGAACCGTCGCGGCGGATGGTAAAGGAGGCCAGCAGCAGGTCGCGCCAGTTATAGTCGACTTTACCGAAGAACGACACCAGAGAATAGGCCGACTTGTTGCCTGTCGATTTCTCGACGCCGACCGATGCGTCGGGATACATATAGTCGGAGTTCTCGATGTCGTAATCTTCGTTATATCCCGAGAAGTCGATGCGGCTCTGGCGGAAAAGCTCCATACCTGCGAGAACGGTGAAGTTGTGTTCCTTAGCCAGAGTAAAATTATAATTAGCGGTGTTTGTCCAGGTCCATTTCAAATCGTTGGCCTGCGACAGCGTGGTTGAGTTAGTATCGTTATTTACTATATCGCTGTGGAAAGTGTAGTTATATGAGTGGATGAAAGCGGCGTCGTAGTCGAGGCCGAAATTACTGCGCAGAAGAAGGCCTTTTATCGGCTTGATGTCGACGAAAGCATTTCCGAACAGGCGCCACACATTCAGGGAATTATCCTTGTTGAAAGCGAGTTCGCGAAGAGGATTCTGACGGTCGGCCATGCTGCCTACAGGACCGGCATAGGTTTTTCCGTCGGTCTCGAAAACAGGCACGATCGACGGCATCTTCAGAGCGTTCTCCATTGGCTGGCAGTCGACCTGCTTCGTATGGGTCAGCGTGAAGTTCTCACCGACGGTAACAACCCGGCTTATATTGAACGAAGAGTTTATTCGGGCGGCGATATTCTCGAAATTGGTATATTTGAGAATACCGTCGTTCCTTTTATATCCAAGCGAGAAGAATACGTTCGAGCGATCGGTGGCCGACGAAACCGAAGCATCGTAGCTCTGGGCGAAGCCTGTGCGCGAAATCTCGCCGAGCCAGTCGGTATCCGACATAAGCATCGTGCGCCGGGCGTTGATATACCCGTCGTAAAGACCATTGACAGTATAATTCACATAGTTTTCGCTCGCGATGTCATAGACCCTGATAGGATAGCCCGAAGCTGCATTCAGATTCAGGCCATAGCTCGAGGCATAGGCAACCGGGTCGATGCCGTCGTTGAGGGCCGCCTGGGCCATGGCGGTGGCATATCCGGGAGTGTCGAGCAATTTCATTGTGGCCTGCGACGAATAGAACTGAGCGGTCAGATTCGTCGAAAAGCTGACATTGATTCTGTTGTCGCCCTGGGCGGCCTTCCCTTTTTTGGTTGTTATGATGATCACACCATTGGCGGCCCTCGAACCGTAGATCGAGGCCGAGGCAGCGTCTTTGAGAACCTGCATGCTCTCTATGTCGTTCATGTTCAGCGAATTCAGAGTCGCTGTTGTCGGGACACCGTCGATAACGAACAGTGGATCCTGCGATGCATTGAACGAACCGATACCTCGGATGCGCACAGAGCCGGTGCCGCTCGGCGAGCCTGTGGCGGTAACCGTCATCCCCGGCACTTTGCCCTGAAGGGCGCGCATGGGATCAGTGTCGGCCGAAGTCTCGAGCGACTTGGTCGAGACCACCGACACCGCGCCCGTAAGATCGGCCTTGCGCACAGTCTGATAGCCGACAACCACAACCTCATCGAGAAGTTCGGAGTTTTCTTCGAGATAGATTGTCATCGACGGTGAAGCTTTTACAACGGCCGGACTGTAACCTACATAAGAAACTTTAAGGGTAGAGCCTTCGGGAACCGAAATCTCGAAATTGCCGTCAATGTCGGTGGCTGCGCCCGCCTTGTTCGTCTCACACACGACAGAAGCACCGATCAGCGGCTCGTCATCGGTTTTTGAAAGCACCGTCCCATGCACAGTGATATTCTGTGCCTGCACTACGACTGCCATCAGGAGTGGCAACAATGCACTGAGAATTGTTCTTTTCATTACTTGTGATGTTTTTAAAATTCCTGATGCAAATTTATTCCCTCGTCCGATAGCCTGAATATCACTGATGTTGTGGAGGCTATCATAATTTCGACAATGCACGATATTTTATATGTTATGCACAGTTTTTGCCATATTTTCCGAAAAGGCGGGCCGTCGGACATTTCACTTCCAGCAGCCGCGCGTCGGCGGCGCTATTTTGCAAGATTGGCTCGGGCTTGAGAAGGAGTCTCGCCGTAGGCATCTCGGTAGCATTTCGTAAAATATGCCGGAGTCGAAAAACCGGTTTCATAGGCTATCTCGGCAACAGTGCGGTCTGTCGTCAGCAAAAGCTCACGTCCGCGCTGAAGGCGCAAACGCCTGATAAGCTCTACAGGCGCATAGTTGGTCAGCGATTTTATCTTGCGGTAGAACTGCGACCTCTCAAGCCCTAACTTGGAGGCTATCATGTCGACATTGAGATCCTGATTGCCGATTTCTTTCATCAATATGTCGAGGAAACGCCTGTAGAAATCGCTGTCGATATCGGTTGTCCCGAGACTCTCCATTGCCTTCGGCCTACGGTCTGAGGTGACCGGGAACGGCCCCGACTGCCACAGATCTTTTATTCGCTTGCGGTTTGCTATAAGGCTTGCGCATCTCGATTTAAGCACACTGCTGTTGAAGGGCTTGGAAAGATAGCCGTCGGCCCCGCTTTCGTAGCCCTCCACGCGCTGCTCGTCGAGCGAACAGGCCGTAAGCATAAGCACAGGTATATGGGAGGTTGACACTTCTTCTTTAATGCGGCGGCAACACTCCAGCCCATCCATAACCGGCATCATCACGTCGCAGATTATCAGATCGGGCACATATCTGGCAGCAAGCCTGACCCCCTCTCTGCCATTCTGCGCCGCTATTATGTTATAGTCCGGCGCTAAAAGTTCACCGACAAGTTTCTGAATGTCCCTGTTGTCGTCGATTATGAGCACCAAAGGCTTCTTATCGTCGAAAGTGAAGTCGCTTTCTATGTTGTCAAGCTCGGCCCCGGCGTCTTCACGGGCGATCGTCCTGTCAGCTTCGGCGACAGCCTCAGACACGTGTCTGACAGGTAGCTTCACAGTGAATTCCGTGCCGACATTCAAAGTGCTTTCCACACTGATCGACCCTCCGTGAAGCTCCACGAAGGCTTTCGCCAGCGACAGGCCTATGCCCGACCCTTTCGGATTGATACGGTCGACCTGATAGAACCTGTCGAAAATATTGCCGAGATCTCTGGCGCTTATGCCTTCGCCGGTGTCGGCGACCCTGAACGTAAGGTTGTCGCCGTCGCTTTCGTATGACACCGTTATCGAACCGTTGTCAGGTGTATATTTAAAGGCATTCGAAAGAAGATTGAAAAACACGCGCTCGATTTTCTCGACATCAATAGCCATGACCACAGGCGTTTCCTGTGCCGGACCAACAAGCGTCAGTTTGATGTCGCGCTTCCGGGCCACGGAATAAAACGACTCCATCCAATCGCCCACAATCCGGCTGAAATCTGTCTCTGTCAGAGTCAGCCCGAGTTTGCCGTTCTCATATTTACGAAAATCAAGAATCTGGTTTATAAGCCGCTGAAGTATTTTGATATTCTTATTGGCGATTCTGATGAGTGTCGACTGCTGAGGGGTGAGATTCCCGGCTTCAGCAAGCTGGGCAACCGGTTCGGCAATAAGAGTGAGCGGAGTGCGCAGGTCATGCGACACATTCGTGAAGAAGACAAGTTTAGACTGTGTGGCGATCCGCAGTTGCTCGTTGAGTTGTGTCTGTTTGTTCTTTTCCTCTTCGAGCAGTCTGTTGCGCGCCATAAGCTCTTTCTGATGGCGGCTGCGCTGCCAATAGGCGCGGAGCAGAAGAAAACCGACCCCGAAAAGAAGCACTATAATCGCAATGCTGGCATAGAAAAGCGACGTCTGCGACGAATGCTGCGCCCAATAATCATCAATCTGCGCTTTGAGCAGTTTCATTTTCCCCGTCTCTTCCTTCAAGGCCTCGTTCTGAAGCAGCAGAATATCGGCATTCGTTAAATCGACAGCCGAAGATACCGGAAGGATTGTCTCCTTCTTATATGGCTCGTTCTTGAGAATCGCCAAAGCTGTCTGAATTAGCCGGTGTCCCTCGGTAGGGTAAAGGAAGGTGGCATCGATAACACTGTCGGCCACGGCCTTGATGCCGATATTCGGGGCCGCATCGATTCCGATGATCCGGATGCCACGGCGCCCATGCCGCCGGGCAACTTCCGACGCTCCGATTGCCATGCGGTCGTTATGAGCATAAATGAGGTCGACATCGCTGTAGATTTCAAGCAGCGAATCGACGGCTGCCTCTGCGTCTTCCTTGTTCCAGTTTGATGCCACACTCGTCAGCAACGTGCCTCCGTTTTTCTCGAACTCACTGACAAACCCTTCATGCCGACCTTCGGCGGGCGTCGACCCTTTCAGGCCGTAAATCTCGATTGCCTTGGCCCCCTTCCCTGAAAGATGGAGCGCATAATGGGCCGCCGAGCGCCCGAGACCCCTGTCGTCGACGCCTATGCGGGCTGTGTAAGTATCGCCATTGATATTGCGGTCGAAGATAACAACGGGAATCCCTTTTTCATACACTTCCTTAATTATCGGCGTGAGCGCTTCGGCCTCGTTAGGCGACACTATGATTATGTCGAAGCCATTGTCGACGAAATATCTTATGTCAGCGATCTGTTTGGCGTTGCTGTCGTCGGCCGAACGTATTTCGGCGACGGCATCTTCGTGGAACATTATCTCGCGGTTTATTTCATCGTTCATCTTCGCGCGCCAGTCGTCCTGGCTACACTGAGAGACGCCGATTCTATAGGTCTTGCTTTCTGTGCAGCCCCAAAGAATGAAAATTATTCCCAATAAGAGACAGTGTGAGAAAAAACGGTTCATTATCTATGGAATGTTTAAGGTTCTGCAAAGTTAGCGATAATCATATAAAAAAGAGTGCGTTAACTATTAAAAAGATGCATGTGCAACGAATTTGACAGACTATTCACGATTTTTTATAGTCATTCTTTAGGCTTTGCTGTAGATTTGCACTACCGGCCGATGAAACCGGATTTTCATTTCGACTAATAATAAACTCAAAACATGAACAGAATAAGAATCGTCATCGCTTCCTCCCTTATGCTCGCCACGTCGCTTCTGACTGCGACGGTTTCAGCCGCAGACGGTGTGGAAGTAAGCCACCTCGGCGTGAACAACACCATGGTAAGAATCACCGGCGCCGGGAAATATCTTCTGCTTCCTGTGCAGGAATCGAACGACGACGCAAAAGTCAGCGTTCTCGCCGATGGAAAAATCGAAAAGACAATTAACGTCAGACTTGCCAAAAGCAAAGTCGACTATTTTGTTCCTCTTGATCTCACCCCCTACAGAGGGCACAATATTCTGCTTAACATCGTAACGACCCAGAACAGGTCGAATATCCGCGAGGCCAAAGATGACGCCTGCTGGAAAAACCTGACTCTGGCCGACACTTTCGACACGACGAACCGCGAGAAATACCGGCCCGTATATCACCACACGCCACTCTACGGCTGGATGAACGACCCCAACGGAATGTTCTATAAAGACGGCCGATGGCACCTCTACTATCAGTGGAATCCCTATGGGTCGAAATGGCAGAACATGACCTGGGGCCACTCTTCATCGGCCGACCTCGTCAGATGGGAGCACCATCCCGCCGCTATCGAGGCCAACGGACTCGGCACAGTGTTCAGCGGAAGTTCGGTCGTCGACAGCGCAAACACCGCCGGATTCGGCCGCGACGCCGTAGTCGCCCTATATACGTCGGCCGATGTAAGCCAGACCCAGAGTCTTGCCCACAGTTCCGACGGCGGAATGACTTTCGAAATCTACCCCGGTAATCCGATTCTCACTCTCGAAAGCGAAGCCCGCGACCCGAATATGTTCTGGGATGCCGACAACGGCCGTTGGGTTTTGTCGCTGGCCCACGCCCTCGACCATGAGATGCTTTTCTTTACCTCGCCCGACCTGAAGGAATGGACACTTCAGGGTTCTTTCGGCAAGGGTATCGGCGCACAGGACGGTGTCTGGGAATGTCCCGACCTGTTCAGGCTGAAAGTCGACGGCTCGGGGGAAGAGAAATGGGTACTTGTCTGCAACATCAACCCCGGGGGCCCCTTCGGAGGAAGCGCAACGCAATATTTCACAGGCGATTTCGACGGGAAAACCTTCATTGCCGACACCGACGCCGAAGGCGCAATCCCTACAAAATGGATGGACTACGGCAAAGACCATTATGCGACGGTCAGCTGGAGCGATGCGCCCGACAACCGGCGTGTGCTGATCGGATGGATGAGCAACTGGCAATATGCCGGCGAGGTGCCGACAATGCAATATCGGAGCGCCAACACCCTTCCGCGCGAAGCCCGTCTTTTCCGCGCTCCCGACGGCCAGCTTTATCTGTCGTCGGAGCCCGTGGCCGAACTGGCCGCCCTGCGCGACAAGCCTTCGGTCAGTGTCCGCAATAAAACGGCAGGCGGCAATGGCCGTAATTTCCCGCTGCCCGACTCGAACGGAGGCGCCTGCGAGATTCTTCTCGATATCGACAGCCGTAAAGCCGCTTCGGTCGACATCACCATCTCGAATAACGACGGCGAATCGGTCATACTGAGTTACGACACCAAGGCCCATACACTGTCGTTCGACCGTCGCCGGAGCGGCATAACCGACTTCAGTCAGGATTTTCCTACTGTCACGACGGCTCCGACCTTCGAAACCGACGGGAAACTTTCGCTCAGAATATTTATCGACCGTTCAAGCATCGAAGTATTCGGAAACGGCGGTAAGACGGTAATGACAAATCTTGTATTTCCTACCGTGCCCTACTCTTCAGTCTCGGTTTCGGCCAAAGGCGGAAACGCCCGGATCGAGAATCTGAAAATCTATCCGATAAAAGAGTTATAATACCCCCCTCATAACTGAAAATCATGACATCGACACAATCTCTCGTCACAAACCGCAAATCATTTCTTCTGCAGATAATTCCCGTGATGCTCTGTTTCTTCGTCATGGGGTTTGTCGACCTCGTCGGAACGGCATCGAACTATGTTCAGAAAGACCTGAATCTGACCGACTCCGAGGCCAACCTGTTTCCATCACTCGTTTTTTTCTGGTTCCTGATTTTCTCGGTTCCGACCGGAATGCTGATGAACAGAATCGGGCGCAAGAAAACTGTGCTGATAAGCCTTGCCGTGACTGCCGTCTCTCTCTTTATTCCCGCCTTCGGCGACAGTTACCCCCTTATGCTCATCGCGTTCTCATTGCTGGGTATCGGCAACGCCATAATGCAGACATCGCTTAATCCGCTCGTCAGCAACCTCATCAGCGGCGACAAACTCGCCTCGACGCTTACTTTCGGGCAGTTTGTGAAAGCCATAGCTTCGTTTCTCGCGCCCGTCATTGCGGCATGGGGTGCCACAACAGCCATACCGACATTCGGCCTGGGCTGGCGCGCACTGTTTCTGATCTATGCCGTTGTCAGCTTCCTGTCGATTTCGCTGTTGGCAGCCACACCCATCGACGAGGAAAAGCCCGACAAAGCTTCAGGCATCGCCGAATGCCTGAAATTGCTCGGACGTCCGTTCATATTCCTCTGCTTCATCGGAATAATGTGCCATGTCGGCATTGATGTAGGCACTAACACAACAGCGCCGAAAATAATTATGGAACGTCTCGGACTGCCTCTCGAAGAGGCCGGATTCGCTACAGGCGTCTATTTCATCTTCCGAACTGCCGGATGCTTCCTCGGCGCCTTTATCCTACGCGCCATGTCGCCGAAACTGTTCTTTGCGATAAGCGTCGCAATGATGCTCGCCGGAATGATCATACTTTTCGCTGGCAACACTTTGGCTATGCTTTATGCCGGTATCGCCTTCATCGGCTTCGGCAACTCCAACATATTCTCGATAGTATTCTCTCAGGCTCTTGTCTACACGCCCAACGAGCGCAACGAAGTGTCGGGC
>DBGBEM010000095.1:0-3480 GCA_048477235.1 Muribaculaceae bacterium
CTGTATATCGAAGGAGGCGACACGATTGCCTCAGGGACTCTCGCTCTCAAAGTTGTTCCTGTCGACGTCGACTCGCTGAAAGACATCCACGACTATGCGCCCGTCTACGACGCCGGCTCGAAATGGTATGACTCGCTGCCCGACTGGCTCGTCGACTACTGGTATTGGATTCTGCTCGCTCTGCTAACCGCCGGCGCCGCGATATGGTACTTTGTCGTCAACCGCAAGAAACCTCAGCAAACCGAAGTCAAAACGCCGAAGGTCGTTGTTCCTCCCTACGAGCTCGCCATACAGCGGCTCGAAGAGCTCCGTTCGGAGCATCTTCCCGAAAACGGCCGCGAGCGCGAATACTACACGCGCCTGACCGAGATTCTGAGAATCTATCTTCAGGACCGCTTCGGAATCAACGCCATGGAGATGACCTCGGGCCAGATTCTCCGCGCTCTCGAAAGCAACTCCGAAACGCGCATGTCGCGTCCGGCGATGAATCAGATTCTCGAGATGGCCGACTTCGTGAAATTCGCCAAAGTACGCCCGTTGCCCGACGACAATGTCAAGGTGTTCAACGCCGCCATAAAGTTTGTCGAGGCCACAAAGCCGCTGCCTCCCGCTCCGGCCGAAGCCGCGCAACAACCTCTGAATAATCCTCCGAAATAATGTTTGCCCATCCGAGATACCTATGGTTTCTGCTGATTCTGCTGCCGCTGATAGCGTGGTATGTCTGGAAACAGCGCAACCTCAGCGCTTCGCTGAGTGTGTCGACGCTTCGTCCGCTGGCGAAGCTGCCCCACTCGTGGAAAGAATATATGCGCCATGTGGTCTTCGCCATGCAGATGGCGGCAATAGGCTGTCTGATAGTAGTTCTTGCGCGTCCGCAGACCCACGACTCGTGGCGCACCAGCCGCGTCGAGGGCACCGATATTATCCTCGCTCTCGACATATCGACCTCGATGCTCGCCCGCGACTTCAAGCCCGACCGCTTCGAGGCTGCTAAAGATGTCGCAGCCCGTTTTGTCAGCGGTCGCGAGGGCGACAATATGGGACTGGTTATTTTCGCAGCCGAAAGTTTCACGGCCGTGCCGATGACCAACGACCGCTCGCTTCTGGCCAACTATATCCATAACCTGCGCATGGGGATGCTCGAAGACGGAACCGCCATAGGCGACGGACTCGCCACCGCCATAAACCGCATACGCGAAGGAAAGGCCAAATCAAAGAGCATCATTCTGCTGACCGACGGCTCGAACAACACCGGCAACGTGGCGCCCGTGACAGCCGCCGAGATAGCCGCACAGAACGGAATCCGCGTCTACACAATCGGTATCGGCACCAACGGACAGGCTCCCTATCCCCAGGAAGATATGCTCGGGCGCCTGACCTATGTCAACATGCCGGTCGTCATCGACGAGGCCACCCTTCAGAAAATCGCCTCGACCACCGGCGGCCGCTATTTCCGCGCTACCGGCAACCGCGTTCTCTCTGAAATATTTGAAGAAATCGACCGTCTCGAGAAAACCGAGATGGATGTGAAAAACTTTACGCAGACCGAAGACGACTATATGCCCTGGGCTCTGGCCGCCTTCATCCTTTTCGCCGGCGCCCTGCTGCTGCGCTCTACCCTTCTGCGTTCCATTCCATAAAACACTCCTATGATAAGCTTCGCATATCCCGGCCTGCTCTATCTGCTGCTGATCATTCCGGCTCTGGCCGCCCTGTTCTGGCTGTCGCGCATAGCGCGCACCCGCAAGCTGCGCCGCTACGGACGCCCCGAGGTTCTGGCCTCGCTGATGCCCGACGCCTCGCGCTATATGCCGTGGGTGAAGCTGACGGTGGCTCTGCTGGCTCTGGCCTTCCTGATTATCGTGTTGGCGCGTCCGCGGGCCAAAGCGGCTCTCGAAGACAGCGCGCGCGAAACCGAGACTTCGCGCGGAATAGAAGTGATGGTCTGTCTCGACGTGTCGAACTCGATGCTCGCCTCGTCGACCGACGATCCGCGCGGCGTTGCCCGCCTCGACCGCGCCAAACATCTGCTTGAGCGCCTTGTCGGATCGCTGCGCGACGACCGCGTCGGCCTGATCGTGTTCGCCGGCGACGCCTATGTGCAGCTTCCGATCACAACCGACTATGTGTCGGCCAATATGTTCATCAACTCCGTGTCGACAACGATGGTTCCGACACAGGGCACAGCCATAGGCTCGGCAATCGACATGGCCCTCGAATCGTTCACCCCCGACACCAAGACAGGGCGTGCGATAATAGTCATAACCGACGGAGAGAACTTCGAGGACGACGCTGTCGAGTCGGCCGCCCGCGCAGCCGATGCCGGCGTCATCGTCGACATCATAGGCCTCGGCACAGCCAGCGGTGCCCCGATTCTGATTGACCGCGACAAGGGCGTCTACATGACCGACAGTCAGGGACAGCAGGTCATCACAGCCCTCAATGCCGCCGAAGCCCAGAAGATAGCCAAAGCCGGCAAAGGAATCTATGTCAGCGGAAACAGCTCGAACGCCATAGGTGACATCAACTCACAGCTCGACACCCTCGCGAAGACCGACTTCATGCGCACGACCTTCTCACCGGCCAGCGAGCAGTTCCCGGCTTTCGCCGTTCTGGCGCTGATTCTTATGATTATCGACGCCCTGACGCCTACACGCAAGATTACGTGGCTGACGAAGTTCAATTTCTTCACCTCCAACAAACCCCGAACCAAATGAAACGTCTCATATTCCTGATAATGGCCATGGCAGTCAGCGTAGCCGTCTTTGCCGACGACGCCGCCAAGCGTGCGCTGCGCCGCCATATAGCCGAGGGAAACAAAGCATATTCCGAAAAGCGCTACAGCGACGCCGAGGCGGCCTACAAAAAAGCGCTTCAGGCCGATCCGGCCTCGATGGCCGCCACCTACAACCTCGCGTCAAGCCTCATCAGGCAGGCAACGGCGGGAGAATCCGGCAAAAAGCTCAACGCCGAGGCCGCAAAACTGCTGAACGAAGTCATTACAACAGCTTCTGACAACCGGCTGGCCTCATACGCCGCCTATAATCTCGGCAATATGGCATTCAACAGCCAGCAGTGGGATCAGAGCATCCAATACTACAAAGAGGCGCTTCGCCGCAATCCCGACGACGACAACGCCCGCGACAACCTGCGCCTCGCCCAGCTCAAGAAGAGTCAGAGCCAGAATCAGGACAAAGACAAGAATCAGGACAAAGACAACAAGGAGCAGGAAAAAGAGAAGGAGCAGCAGAAGCAGGATCAGCAGAACCAGCAGCAACCCCCTCAGAACAACGACCAGCAGCAGCCCCAGCAGCCTCAGGGCGGAATAAGTCCCGAAAACGCCGAGAAAATCCTCAAGGCCATGGAGAACGAAGAAGCCGCTACCCGCGCCCGCGTCCAGGAGGCAGAGAAGCGCAAGGGAGCCGCCGGCCGCAGGGTCGTCACCAAGCCCTGGTAGTCTGAGTTCAGATATAACCCCCT
>DBGBEM010000096.1:0-8184 GCA_048477235.1 Muribaculaceae bacterium
GTCGAAAAGTGCATGGTTCCGACAACCGACGGCAAGAAGATGCTCGTCTGGATGGTTCTCCCGCCCAACTTCGACGCCACCAAGAAATATCCCGCTATCCTCTACTGCCAGGGCGGCCCGCAGCAGGCTGTCAGCCAGTTCTGGAGCTACCGCTGGAACTTCGCCCTCATGGCCTCTAACGGCTATGTCGTCATCGCCCCGAACCGCCGCGGTCTCCCCGGCTTCGGCACGGAATGGAACGCACAGATCAGCGGCGACTACGGCGGCCAGAACATGCGCGACTACTTCTCGGCTGTCGACTACGCCAAGCGTAAGGAATATGTCGACGCCGACCATATCGGTGCTGTCGGCGCCAGCTACGGCGGCTTCTCGGTATACTGGCTCGCCGGCCACCACGACAAGCGCTTCGCCTGCTTCATCGCCCACGCCGGAATCTTCAACATCGAGGCCCAGTATCTCGAGACCGAAGAGATGTGGTTCGCAAACTGGGATATGGGCGGCGCCTACTGGGACAAGGAAAACCCTGTGGCTCAGGCAACCTTCGCCACGTCGCCCCACCGCTTCGTCGACAAATGGGACACCCCGATCCTGATTACCCACGGAGAACTCGACTACCGCATCCTCTCGTCGCAGGGCGAGATGGCCTTCAACGCCGCCAAACTCCGCGGTGTGCCCGCCGAGATGCTCATCTTCCCCGACGAAAACCACTGGATTCTCAAGCCCCAGAACGCTATCCTCTGGCAGCGCGTATTCTTCCGCTGGCTCGATAAGTGGCTTAAGAAATAACCCATCGTTCATTTATATTCATAGCGACGGCGTGTCCTCCGGGGCGCGCCGTCGTCGCTTTAATTGTTAAAATATAGGGAATATTGTCACAATTCCGTTATTTTTGCGTCATCTATATAAGACAACTAATAAAACCCAACCGACAATGAAAAAATTCGCCACTATTGCCTCGGCCGCTCTGCTGGCCATGTCAGGATTGTTCGGCACAGCCTGTTCGACTAAGGCAAACGCCGTTGAGAATGAAAACAGCTCCGTAAAGAAGACCTTCAACGTAACAGGCTTCACCGAAGTCGACGCCGGCCACCAGTTCGAAGTCGACATAAAAACCGGCGGCAGCTTCGCCGTGGCGGTGTATGCTCCCGACGACGCCTTCCAATACATAAAATTGTTCAGAAAAGGTGAGAGACTGCTCGTCAAATGGGACGACAGGGACAACAGCTTCTTTAACCGCCGCTACAATAACCATGCGAGAGTGAAAGTCACGGTCACTATGCCGGTTCTCAACAGAGTCTCGGCCAGCGGCCAGTCGTCGTTCGACATCAGCGGATCGTCGTTCGGCAAACGGCTCGTCTTCGATGTTTCGGGCCAATCAGGAGTGAAAGTCAATGACAACTTCAAAGTCGGCCAACTGACAATAGACCTGTCGGGACAGGCTTCGTTCCGATGCAATGACGCCGTTTCTAAGAACGTCACAATCGATTGTTCAGGGCAGGCAGGCGCCCACCTCGGCTTCCTGACGGCTACCGCTGTCAATCTCGACACAAGCGGACAGGCCGGCATCAGCATTGCCGGCTGCAAGGCCAACGCCATCAGCGCCGACGCCTCGGGGCAGAGCCGGATCTCCGCCGGCCGCACCGACTGCCGGTCGGTATCGCGCTCGACCTCAGGGCAGGCCAGCATCAACCTTTAACGGCCTCACAAGAGCCTAAAATCAAGTCCTTAAAGTCCTTAAAGACCTTAAGGGCTTTAATTTTTATTTGAAAGGACAGTTACGGAGCTCGGGGCCGTTGGTTCGGATCAACCAGATGTTGACGAAATCGAAGTCTTTGTAGACCGACCAGTCGCCGACGCGGTCGGCGCTGACTTCTGTCGACGAGGGCCAGCTCTTGCCTGTTCCGGCGAGATAGTAATTGTTGCTGTGGTGGAAGAGTGAACCTGAATGGTGGGTTCCTATGGCGGCATTGCCGTGAGATACCTTGCCCCGGTTGAAGGTACGGTAGATGTTGGTATAGTTGGCCGCATAACCGAGGATTCCGCCGGTGTCGTCCTTTTGGTCTGACGGGAGCTCGCCGGTGTTGCAGCAGTCAGTTATCTCGCTGTCGTACCTGAGGTCGCCGGAATGGAGATGACCGCCAACGCCGCCGACGCGGGTCGACGAGACCGAAGCCTTCACCGTGGCCGTGTTCATCGACTGGGTCACCTTGCCGAAATTCGTTCCGCTGCGCGTGCCGAAATCGCCGACAACGCCGCCAACGGCATACTGGGCCGCGCCGGAAACCAGGCCGTGATTGGCGCATGAGGTTACGCGGGCCGAGTTGTTACACATCGTGGCCACGATGCCTCCTACCGAGTGGTCGTCGCTGCCTGTACCCTCGACATGGCCTGAGTTGCCGCACTCTGTTATGTCGAAATAACTGTTGCGTACCGAAGAATTCTCGCTGGTGATATAACAGCCGATTCCTCCGGCAGCTGCGCCGGTTATATGACCGTAGTTATAGCAGCGCGTTATAAGGAGGTTGTGGAAGATGCCGCTGCGCGTGTAGCCGCCGATGCCGCCGGCATGGTCTCCGGCATTGACGTCGGCGAAATTCACACAGTCGCTGACATAGACATCACCGCCGACACCGATGCCGAAGATTCCGCCGCCCGACACTGCGGCGCTGACTTTTCCGGTGAAGGCACAGGCGGTCAGCGTTCCCTTGAAGTTACCGACGATGCCGCCGGCGTCGACACCTGTCGATGTCACCGAGGCAGCCGACGAAACCCCTTTGATCGTTCCATTGCAGAATCCGGCGACGCCTCCGGCCGTTCCGGCAGAGGTGACGACACCGCTGTAGCATGAAGTCATATCCTTAGCTGAAGGAAGCTTCTTAACCGGCTCAATCTTCAGTGTCCCCAGTATCGAGCCTGAAGCTATGTTCCCGACAATTCCTCCGGCATTGTTCTCCGAAGCCTCGACGCGCATCGTCGTCGATGAGAAGTTGACACCGTAGGGATTGAAGTCGGCGAGCTTCGAGGCATAGCCGAAGACTCCACCGACATCTTCGCGGCCTTTGACGTTGACGGCGATCTCGACACTTCCTTTTATGGTCATTTTCCCGCGGTCGGAATCGAAATATCCCACAACGCCGCCGACATAACGGTCGCCCGACACTCCTGCGTCGGCCGACGACTTTACAACATAGCGCACCGCGCCCGCAGCGGCGTCGAAAGTCATCTCCGCGTCGTTGACTCCGAAGCCGAGATAGCCGAAGAAGCCGCCGACAGTGGCACTACCCATAACTACCGAAGCCAGTGTTGTAGACGACACCGACAGTTTGTTGACAAAAGCATGTCCGGCAAGAGCGCCGACATCTCCGCCGCCACGCACGGGCGCCTTTATGGTGACGCCGGTGAGCTCGGAACTGCCGGTAGAGTTGACGAAGCCGATCAGACCGCCTATATACTTGCCGGTACCGTAGACGACTTTTGTCGTGTTACTCTCGGCGTCGACACTGTGTTCGAGGGTTATGCGGACGAGCTTCAGACTGCCTGTAAGATTGAGATCGCCGACGATTCCGCCTACACGGTCGTGGCCGGTCACAGAGAAAATATGGTCGGGAGTCGAAACGTTCTCGGCCTGAAAAGATTCGCCGGAATGAGAGCCGACGAGCAGCCCGACTTTCGAGCCGGTCGACTCGCTGCCGTTGACAACCAGCGAGCTGACAGTTATATTCTTCAGTGTCAGCGATCCTGAGGAACGGCCTGTGAGACCGCCGACATTGCTGCCCGACGAAGTAATCGAGCCACCGAGGGTGATATTCTCGAACAGGGTTGTCCCCTCGCTGCTGCCTGCGATTATGCCGACATTGTCGACGGTATTGATCAGCAGGGCATTCGAGAAAGTCAGATTGCTGACCGTGGCCGAATAAAGCTCCTTGAAAAGGCCTATGCCGCTGTCGGCCGAAGGGTCTGACGCGCCCTGATAGATCAGGTTGCGCAGTTCGTTGCCGCCGCCGTCGTAGATGCCCGAAAAAGTAGCGGGAAGCCATACGCGGCCATCGATCATCTGAGAGCGGCGCGGAACGTCGAACGAGGCCGTCTGACGGAAATATTTACCGTAGGCGTGGTCGGGATCATCTTCGAGATACCATAGAAGAGTCAGGAAATCGCCGTCGTCGTTGATGAGATAGGGATCAGATTCTGTTCCGGCGCCTTCAAGGTCGTCGTAGCTCATCGGCTCGGCCTTGACCTCGCGGCCGACATTCCCTTTGAACGAAACGCGCCGGAGGGCAATCTCAGGCAGGTCGTCGCCACTTACAGTGAGATAATATTCTCCATCGGGAATATCGGTTTCACCAATGGTGATACGGCACACTAACGCCGAGGGAGAATCGAGCACACTGATCGTCTTGTCGAACTTCAGCGACCCGTCGAAACTGAGGCTCACGCGGTCGCGCGGGTTCTCAAGCCTGAACCCGACATTATCGAGTCCGGCGAAGTTCATAATACCGCGGCTTCCCAGGTGGAGCACGGAAACACGGCTGTCGCCGTCGGTTTCGAGACGTCCGTCGGAACGGATATCCATCTCATCGGCACAACTGTTGAGCAAAATCAGCGTCAGAAGCAGCAGGCAGGTTTTCAGGGTTTTCATATCGGTTTATTTCTGCATTTCAGATTTGTTGGGATAAGGGAATTTCGGGCCGTACTGCCATGTCTTGCCGTCGCCCACGCTGAAATCCATCATGTGGAGGTCGTTGTGGCTGGTGAAAGAGCCGGCAGAGAGGAAGAAGGAGCCGTCGTTGATGAAATAGCCGACGTTCTGCTTCGATGCATAGTAGGCGCAGCCGCCGACATAGTCAGAACAGCCGTAATCGGTGCGCGGCGTGAGATTTATACACCGGCTTATGCGGCACTGTTTGTTGAGTTCGGCGGCAAAGTCGAGCGCGCCGGCCTGCGGCGAGGTGTTGAGGCAGTCGTAGGCGATACTGCCGTCACAGAGACGTCCGGCTATCGGGCCGAAGTGGCCGCCGTCAGACGACACGCGGCGCGCGTTGACACACTGCGAGATAATAACGGCATTCTTCTCGAACTTGCTACAGCTCTTGACAATAGCATTGACTCCGCCGACAACGGCCGCACACGAGCCGGCCACGAGCAGAGCCGTAGCGGCGCCCCCCGAGGCTATTTCGCCAGCCACGAAAGCTATTGAGCTTGCCACTACGGCAACGCCGGCTATAACCGTGTGTTTTACCTCGTTCGCGTGGGCGATCTCTTCGAGCTCGCCGGCGCGCGCCTCGCGCTTCTCGTTGATGACGTCGTTGAAACTCTCGTCGTTGCCCTCGACGCCATACCAGTCGACAAGGCTGCGCACGTTCGAGCTATAAGGTTCGGTCATATCGCAGGCAAAGACGTCGGGCAGTTCGACCCTCAGCGCGGCGCGCACTTTGTTCAGTGCGTCGACATTCTCGGCGTTGGCCTGTTCGGCGCCGGCCTTCATGCTCGCCTCAAGCTCGGCTTCGGCCTCGGGATTAAGGATTTCGTCGATACTGAAGCCGACGAGACAGTAGTCGGCCCCCTGTAGCGCCAGTTCGGCGGCCGCCTCGACGATTTTGATGGCGACCTCGACGGCATGGGCCATCTCGACCGCTCCCTCGGCCACAGCCAGCACAGGGCCGACAAAAGCCATGACACACTCGGCCGAGCCTATGACACATTCGGCAATGTCGAGCCCCGTCCACTTACGCGGGTCGCCGATGTCGCCGACGATACCGCCGGTCAGGCCGCTGTTGCTGACAACCTCGCTGAAGTTGCCACAGTAATGAATCACGGTGTTATTGCCGGCGCGGCCGACGATGCCGCCGGCTATGCCTTTTGTGGAAGTCACAGTGCCGGCGTTCTGACTGATGGCAAACGAACCCCAGGTGCATTTGCCCACGATTCCTCCGACGCAGTTGTCGGCGCTGACGGCGCCGCTGTTCACGGCGTTGTGGACTACGGCAAGCGACGACCCGCCGACGATGCCGCCGACATACGCCGTTCCGCTGACGCGGGCACTGTTGCTGACCGAAAAGCCGCCGGCCTGAGCCTCACCGACAGCTCCGCCGATAAAGCGGGTGCCGCTGACGTCGCCGGTGTTGGTGCAGTAGCGCAACAGCGTCTGGTTATATAGGAAAGCCTCGCTTTCGCTCCCTTTCACACGGGTGCTGCCGATGATGCCGCCGACCCCTTCGTAGCCGGAGACAGTGCCTGAGTTCGTCGAGCTTGTAATCCAGGAAAAGCCTGTTCCTCCGGCGATACCTCCGACGCCGATTCCGGCGCTGTTCTTACCGGCCGAACGCGGGCCTTCGATATTGGCGAAGTTACGCGAGCTGACAACCATCAGAGTGTCGGCGCTGCCGACAATTCCGCCGGCGCCCGACTCCACGCTCCTGACCGGCGTGCGGTTCTCGCAGCCCGACACCATCAGCATCGAGTAAATTCCCGCACCGCCGCAGATTCCGCCGACCGACATTCCTCCCCCGACCGAACCGCCCGACATCGAGCAGTCGGCCACGAGAGCCTTCGAGTGCATATCGATGGCACCGAGCACACCCCCGAGCATGGCGCTCGTCTCCGGGCCGCTGACGGTGCAATCGGTCAGATTGCAGTTTGTGATAGTGGCTGTACCCCTGATATTGTCGCCCGAGCTGATCGACGCTCCGGCAATCGTTCCGGCGGCAAACTGCCCCTCGACACTACACTTCTGCATGTTCAGTCCGTCGACAGAGGCGTTATAGAGGAAGCCGAAAAGGCCTACGCCGGCCGAGTGAGGGCGCTTGATAAGGAGGTTTTTGACAGCGTGTCCTCCACCCTGATAGACGCCACGGAAAGGGGTGTTCGTGTCGGCGCCTATAGGCATCCAGCCGTACTCGGCATCGCAGCTGCGCGACATCGACTTCATGTCGATATCGCAGACCTGTTCGAAATAGGTCTCCGAAGTGATGAACTTGTTATAGTCGTAGTCGTTGACGGCCATCATCAGATTGAAAAGATGCGAAGAACTCGATATGATCAGAGGGTCATCTTTAGTGCCTGAACCGGCGCAGCCGAGGCGACGGTTGTAGTTGTCGATAACGGCGATGCCGTCTTTGTCGACACGGATACGGCTACCGAGTCCGAACTCAGCACCGTCGTCGCTGTCGGGCGCCGACAACGTGGCCGACAGCAGGCGGTAGACACCTTCTCTGAGACCGACCGACAATTTCACCTGCGATCGGTCAGCTTCGCGGACATGGTCGGCTTCTCGGGTAAATTCAGTTCCGTCGCCGGCGAGTAATCTGATAATGATCTTTCCCTCGAAAAGGCCACGGCCTTCGTCACCGAGGGTGAACGACGAATAGGCGCCTTCGTAGCTGTCTGAGGGGAGCGCCGGTTCCTCGTCGTGGCAGCTCCAGAGCAACAACAGGAGCGGAAGCCACAATAATCTCAAGAATTTCATCTAAACTGGTTGTTAAGGTCTTTAAAGTCCTTAATGACCTTAAAGCTTTTAAGGACTTTATTTTTTCAATATTTTCTCTTTGCTTTTCGGGCGGCCGTCATTCTCTCTGAGAAGCCTCCTTCGTTGATAAAATCAGCCTCAAGCCTCTTGAGCTGCCTGAAGAGAAGATAATCGGCCTGATTCAACAGAATGATGGCCATATTTGCTATAGTGTCCGGCGGACGCGTCGCTACAATCTCCATATAGTCTTCGGCGTTATTGTTCGTGGCTCCAAGCCGGCGCATCGCTTCGAACTCGCTGCTGCCCTGTTGCCACTGCCGATGGCCGCGTGTCTTCAGATAATCCTCGTAATCCTCAAGTAATTCTTTCAGGCTCGCTTTCGCCACATTCAGCAACTTTATTTCGGTCTTCGCCGAAGTAGCCGAAGCGGCGCATCCTTCGATGATATTCTGTTTTCCCGAGCGGGCGGCCTGAATCATCTGATCAACAGTGCGATCCCCCTTTTCGAGGAAGGTGCGGCAGAAGAAAAACGTGATCCGATAGATCACATCGGCCTTCTGATATGACAGCAGCCTCTTATAATCGCCGGTTGTTTTAATGATTTCTGGCATAACCTGAAGAATTAGGAGTTTTAAGGACTTTAAAGACTTTAAGGACCTTAAAGTCCTTAAAAGCCAAAAGGGCGCAGCAAAGTTAAAAATTATTTCGTATCTTTACAG
>DBGBEM010000097.1:0-3848 GCA_048477235.1 Muribaculaceae bacterium
GATAACATATTCTGCAAATCTATAACTAATTTTTCGAAATAGCAAAAACTTTTTCAAAAAATTTTGCGAAAATGAAAACTTTTCGCACAAAAGCACGTGATTAAGATTTCAGTTTGCCGTCAGACCGCCGTCAATGCTGACCAAAGCTCCGGTTATGAACGAAGCTCGGTCGGAGGCTAAGAACTCGACAAGTTCGGCGACCTCTTCGGGGCGTCCCATCCTTCCGATGGGATGGACAGCATTCTCTTCATCGGCGAGCTGCTCGGCCGTAGCGTAGCCGCGGTCAATTATGCGGTCGAAGACATTTTTTACCAGAGGCGTATAGATCGTTCCGGGGCACACAGCGTTGACCCGGATATTTTTCGGAGCGAGGTCGAGGGCGAGACTGCGGGCAATCTGCCCCAGAGCGCCTTTTGTCAGACCGTAGGCGAAGCTGTGGGGCTTGCCGATCTTCGACTGGTCGGAGGCGTTGATGACTATTGCGCCTCCGCCTGCTTCGACAATAAGCGGGACGATGATTTTCAGTGTGTTGTAGGTTCCGTAGATGTTGGTTTTGACTACGTTGTCGAATTCGTCGTCGGTTATGTCGAGAATCGTGTTGCTGCGGTGGATTCCGGCATTGGCGAAGAGTGCCGTCACGGGGCCGAAGGTGTCGACGGCTGTTCGGGCAGCCTGCCGGAGGTCCTCCTGCCGGCGCGTGTTGCAGGGGTAATAGCAGACGTTGTCTGCCTCCTTGTTGAGCTCTACCGAGAGCTCATAGCCTCTGACGGCGTCGATGTCGGCGAAGGTAACCTTCCAGCCGCGGGCCACAAAGAGCCTTACGGCGGCCTCTCCGATGCCGGAGGCGCCGCCGGTTATGAAAATATGACGGTTCATTGCTGCGGGAATCAGCCTACGGGAATCTTGTCTATTCGGCGCTGGTGGCGTCCGCCTTCGAAAGGAGTGTCGAGGAAGGTGTCGACAATAGCGAGGGCGGTCACGGCGTCGATAAAGCGGGCAGGCATGACAAGAACATTGGCGTCGTTATGCTGGCGTGCCAATGCGGCGATCTCCTTGTTCCAGCAGAGGGCGGCGCGGATGCCCTGATGCTTGTTGAGAGTCATTGCGATTCCGTTGCCGGTACCGCACATGGCTATTCCCATCGAACATTCGCCACTCTCTACGGCGAGAGCCGCGGGATGGGCGAAGTCGGGGTAGTCACACGATTCGGCCGAGTCGGTGCCGAAATCCTTGTAGGCGACTCCGCGGGCTTCGAGATAGCCTTCTACGATGGCTTTCAGCTCGAAACCGGCGTGGTCTGATGCTAATGCGATAGGTTTCATTGCCGGGATAATGATATTTCGGTTGGTTTATTTTCGGAATGAGATTCTTCGGTGAGCGACACAGGCATTCTGACCCACCACGACCTTGGAATCATACGCCAGGCCGAGCAGAGAAGACGCCAGCGCCAGTCGACGGTGGCCACTCGCTGACCGCGCACAATGGCAAGCTCTATGAGCGGAGCGGCGTAGTCGACGGTCATCATCATCGGATAGTCTTTGTCGGGGTCGAGAAGCGGTGTGCGTATGAAGCCGGGACGTATGTCGGTGAAGCGGACATTGACCCTGTTGCGCCGGGCAAGCTGCTCGAGGGCTTCGAGATAGGTGCGCTGGAAGCGCTTCGAGGCGCTGTAGGCGGCGGCGACGCCGATCCCCTTCGTCGAGGCTACCGAGGTTATGGCGGCGATGCGGCCGGGTGCGTTGTTGCGGGTGTCGCGGAAATACTTGTAGGCGGCGTTGACAATGCGTGTCCAGCCGACGACATTGGTCTCGAGCACGTTGATCTCCTTATTAAGCTCGAGGTCGGGATTCTGAAAGCCGATTCCCGAAGCTATCAGAACAATGTCGACGCCCCCGTTCATCTCTATGAGGTCGTAGAACCGCTCTGTGGCGCTGTCGAGGGTTATGTCGATAGTTTTGTAGACGATGTTTTCGGGATACTCGTCGCGCAGGCTGCGCAGCGGTTCTTCGCGGCGCGCCGCGGCGGCGACTTTCCAGCCCATACGGGCGAAATCAGCGGCTATTCTACGGCCCAGACCGCTTGAGGCTCCGATGATGGCGATGCGTTTCATTGCTGTCGGTTGATTAAGGATTTGAGGTTTCGGCGCCCCCGGGACTGTCGGTTCTGACAGGCTCGTTGAGCGAGAAGGTATAGTAGATGTTAAACGCACCGGTGACAGCTCCGGTTCGCTTTCCGAAGCCGGGAATTATCATCGGCTTGCCAAGGACGTTGTCGCTCAGATGGAGCATCTGATGGAACTTGAAAGTCCAGCCCAGCGAGAGCGGTCCGACGATTTTGACCTTGACGCCCAGACACACTTCGAGCCATCCGGCCGTAGCGCTCTGCCGCCCCGACGAGAATCCGGCGGAAGGCCCCCAGTAGCTGTTGTCGACCCTTACATTGTCGACGCTCCATCGGAAAGCCGAGAAACCGTAGCGCAGACCGACGAGCAGCTGATAGTCGGGCGAATTGTTGTAGAATATGTTATAGTCGGCGCCGATGCGGAAATATGGCGCCACAGGGCTTCGGAAGGTGAAGTTCATCTCCTTGGGGGTGTCGGAGGCAACACCCATGCCGAACTCAAGAGTCGGGAAATAGCGGTTATGGAGCGAGAGGGCGGCCGATATTCCGGCGAGTCCGAATTTCTGGCCGGTTATGCGCATCAGCGGATCCCAGATGTCGACGCCGACACGCAGGGCGTGGAGAAGCGGATACTGCATCTTCGGAATCTTCAGCAGTGTGGAATCGACCCACTCCTTGCCCGTTATGGTGTCGACCATGATAGTGCGCCCCTGCTCGTCGTGGACGTGGACAACCGACGGCGGAGGGCCCTGCGGCCTGTCGGTGCGGGCCACGGCCGGCCGCGAGGCGGCAGGCTGCGTCGGGGTCACGGTTCGCTGGGCCGACGCCGTCAGCGCCGCCAGCAGGAGTGTGGCCAGAATCGTCAGCAGTTTTCTCATTGTTCAGGTTCGGGCTCGGCCGTGCGGAAGAATATTTTCAGAGACTCGATGTCGACGTTGGTTATATGACGGTCGAGCAGAGCCACAGAGTCGATAAGATGGTCGGTAACGTCGAGGCGCGTGATGTCGTAGACATACATGGCGCCGCATTCCTCGCCTGCGAAATAAGGCACGGCGTCGTAGACGAATGTCAGTGTGTCGTTCAGCAGAGGATTGTCGAGGCCGGGCCCGCGGTAGGTGAACACGAACGACGTCGAGGCAGCCGAAGCGTTCAGGGGCAGATATATCTGCGAGGCCGACGTGCCGGGGGCAAGCAGCAGCGAGTCGCCGGGCGCTCCGACGCCGTAGACTCCGACCGAATCGAGCGAGACCTGAGCCTCGGTCGCCGACGAGTAGAAGCCGGCCAGCGGTATGGAGTTCTGGTTCTCGGTACAGCCCGACGTGTTGCAGGCGGCAAGCCCGAGAGCTGCCGCTGCCGCAGTCAGTATTTCGGCCGCAATCCTCATCGGCGCAGAATGTCGCTGAGAGATTTGCGCTTCTTGGCAGGCTCTTCTTCGGCGGGGAAACCTATCGGAATGAGAGCGACAACCTCTTCGGTCTCACCGAGCCCGAGAATACGGGCGGCTTCGGCCGCGTTGAAATTGCAGACCCAGCAGGTCTGAAGCCCCAGAGTAGTGGCGGCAAGACAGAGATGCTCTATGGCGATCGCCAGATCGATGTCGGTATGGTCTTTGCCGTCGGTCGACGTGCGGTGCCAGCCTTCGTCGTGGTGGCCCACAGCGGCGATCAGTGTAGGAGTCTCGGCCACGAACGGGCGGCTGCAGAGTGCCCCGAGACGCTCTCTGACTC
>DBGBEM010000098.1:0-10870 GCA_048477235.1 Muribaculaceae bacterium
CAACAACTTCTCCGATGAAATGATTCAAGAAATACAGATGAAACTAAACAGAAGACCGCGCGAAAAACTAAACTTCGCTACTCCTATTGCCGTATTCAACAAATTTTTTCAGTAATTTCGCATCCGCCAGTTGACTTCGCCGTGCCGTTAAAATCGCGGAAAAATTTGGTCGGGCGCGATTTTGTGAGTAACTTTGTCGCGTGGTTTAGGGCTTCGGTCTTGGCTGCAATTGATTGTCTTATGGTGTAATGGTAGCACTGCAGTTTTTGGTTCTGCCTGTCGTGGTTCGAATCCACGTAAGACAACCTGATACACGCGCTTCCTGACACAAAATTGTCAGGAAGCGTTATCATTTCCAACCCTTAAACATATTTAACAAATGGGGGGGGTAATTAGTGAAATTATCTGTAATTTCGCACTTGATTTTTGAAAGCCATATCTTTAACCGGGTAAACAACAACCCATAAAAACACCAATTGCATGAAGAAATTTTTACTCATCGCAGCGTCGGCAGCCTTCGTGCTGTCGGCAACAGCAGCTCCCGCCGAGGCGCGCTTCGCTAATCTCGGCAACAAACAGCTCAACGAAAAACGCGCAGCCACGCTGGCCCGCATCAACCGCGCCACCGACGAGACCAGACTCGTCTGGAAACCCGGCAAAATATCGAACTACTTCTGGTGGGAGAATGAATGGAGTCTCGCATGGGAAACAACTTACACCTATACCGATGAAGGAAGAACCGCATCGGCAAAATTAAGCGACGGAACCGAAACACGCTTTGAATACGACGCAGAAGGACGACTGATTTCCGAAACAAATTATTCGACCGAGGGGGAAGCCACCGAAAAGCATGAATATGCCTACGACAGCGTGATCAAGAACCTCATTATCCGGGTTGCCGACTATGTTATGGACGGATCTGACTGGAAGCTCAATAGCGAAGACTTTACTGAAATCACCCGCAACAGCGACAACAATATCACGCAGATCTCGGAAGGCTACATTTACAATAGCGAAAAGACTGAAGACCAGCGCGCTGTATATACCTACGGCGACGACAAGAAAATCAACACAATAAAAGTCTACGACAACGTCGGTGACGATGAATTTACGCTCGTCGGCGAAATCACCGACATCAAATGGGAAAAGACCAACGGCCAGCTTATCGATCTCGACATGGAAGGACTAAGATACTATTTCAGCGATAACTGGATTGCCAGCGCAACCCTGCCGAAGGCCACCAACGAGCCTTATCTCGGCGACATCCTCATGAAAGTTGAATACAAAGCAGGCCTCGGCGGCTTCAAGGTGACCCAGACGATGAACAACGAGATCATACTCAGCGATGACTTCACCATTACCGACACCTACGGCAGCTACACCGTGCGTTCATTCGAGGTAGACTTCGACAACGATGACGACATCTGGTTCCGCGATGACGAATACCTCAGCGACTTTATCAAGACATACGACAAATTCGGCAATATACTCGTTCAGAAAGAGATCAGATATGCCGACGCCAACCCTGAAAAAATTCTAGGCACCATTGAGCTTTCAGGCAGCGTTGTCTACGATACCGAAACCGGTTATCCTACGGAGTACACCACGACACAGAAATATGACGAAAATCCCGCCAGCAACAATAGCCGTACAGTATGGAGCGACTACAAGAGCTTCGAGGCCGGCATCGGCGCCATCGCCACTGACAACGAGAATGCACCTGTTGAATACTTCGACCTGCGCGGCCGGCGCGTCGACAACCCCGCAGGCGGCTTCTTCATCCGCCGTCAGGGCAACAAGGTCGAAAAGATCGTCGTTCGCTAAAACTAATAATTAGTCCAATTAGTCTAATTGGACCAATTAGACTAATTATCCACTACTCACCCGGCAGGCCGACAGGCTTGCCGGGCTTTTTATAATACTGCGGCAATCCGGCGGATACCGGCTAATTTGGCCATAAATGAAGAATCATGCCGGACTTTCCCTTTGTCATAGGCATTCTGCAAATTCATCCAAAAGTCAGAATCAATCCCCAGAGCAGCTTCTATCATCATGGCATATTCGATGGTGAAATCCCGTTTACCATTGATGAGTTCGTTGAGCAATGACACCTTCACGCCGATCTCGTTAGCAAGCTTGGTCTGCGTGATTCCTCTGCTCTCAAGCTCTTCACGGAGAATCTCACCTGGATGGGTTGGCTGAAAAGGCACAATATTGTTTGCGATCATTCGGGGTTCTATGCCGGGGAGCGTAATCATATCAGTCGTAATGGTTTGAGAGTTCAACAATATTGCAGATGGTCAGCATCGGAGCATCGCTGTCGTTGTCAAGCGTGAACTCTATCCGATATTTATTGTTCACGCGAATAGAATAACGTCCTGCCTTATCTCCGGTCAATGGCTCAAAATTCAGAGAATTGAACTGATATAATGATTCAGGAGACGGCGCTGCTATAAGCATTTCAATACGTTTCTGATAACGTTTGACGATATCAGGCTGGTAACGATGCTTCTTGTCGGAAGTTCGTCCTGTTTCAAAGAGCTCTCGCAGGTATGCCTGTTCAAATACTATAACCATCTGTTTTTATTACATCGCAAAGCTACTAATAGTTTTTGTATTTCACAAATTTGTGAAATACAAAAATCATTTTAGCTTCCTATCACGCGACGGGGGCGAGGTCGAGGATGTCGGAGAGGATTCCGACGGCGGTCTCGACGGTGTCGACGTTGGCTATCGAGAAGGAGTTGCGGCCGTTGTTCTCGCGAATTTTTACGCGGCGCGTGTTCTGCTGGAGATAGCGCAGGAGGCGCCCGAACATGGGACTCTGATAATAGGCCTGATTCTTCTGGTCGACGAAATAAAGATACATCATGCCCTGCTTGAGGCTCACCTTCTCGATTCCGAGGCGCTTGGCCAGACGGCGCAGGCGCGGCACACGCAACAGTTCAAGGGTTACTTTCGGTATTTTTCCGAAACGGTCTTCGAGATTGCTGCGGAATTCGAGCAGATCGGTCTCGCGCTCGATCGAATCGAGACGCTGATAGAGGGCCACGCGCTCGGAGTCGGTCGGGACATAGTCAGGCGGCAGCATAAGCTCCATGTCGCTCTCGATAATGCAGTCGGCGGTGAATTCCTGCTCGCTCTCGCCGCTGCCGCTGTCGGCGGTCTCGAGCATTTCCTCAGTGCGCAGCTCGGTGACAGCCTCCTTGAGTATCTTCTGATAGGTCTCGTAGCCGAGATCGGCGATGAAGCCGCTCTGCTCGGCGCCGAGAAGGTTTCCGGCACCGCGTATGTCGAGATCCTGCATGGCTATATGGATTCCGCTACCGAGGTCGCTGAAGCTCTCTATAGCCTGGAGGCGGCGGCGCGCCACAGGACTGAGCGGCGCGCCCGGAGGCACCGTCAGATAGGCGAACGCCTTGCGCTCGCTGCGCCCTACTCGTCCGCGCAGCTGATGGAGCTCGCTGAGGCCGAAGTTCTGGGCGTTGTTGATGATGATCGTGTTGACATTGGGCATATCGACACCGCTCTCCACAATGGTTGTTGCGATAAGCACGTCGTAGTCGTGGGCGGCAAAGCCGACAATGATGTTCTCAAGCTTCTCGGGATTCATCTGTCCGTGACCGACGGCGACGCGGGCGTCGGGAACGAGACGGCGCACCATCGATTCGAGGCGTTCGAGCCCTTCGATGCGGTTGTTGATTATGAAGACCTGGCCGTTGCGGCTGAGCTCGAAATTGACGGCGTCGGCAAGCATTTCGTCGGTGAGAGTGCCTACAGTAGTCACTATCGGACGGCGGTTGGCCGGCGGCGTCGTTATTGCCGAGAGGTCGCGTGCGCCCATGAGCGAGAACTGGAGCGTGCGCGGTATGGGGGTGGCCGACATCGTCAGGGTGTCGACATTTGTCTTCAGCTGTTTGAGCTTCTCCTTGACGGCCACACCGAATTTCTGTTCTTCGTCGACAATCAGAAGTCCGAGATCCTTGAAGCTGACAGTCTTGCCGATAAGCTTATGGGTTCCGATAATGATGTCAATCTTGCCGGCGGCAAGGTCGGCGAGGATTTCGCGGGTCTGTTTGGGAGTGCGGGCGCGCGAGAGGTAGTCGGCACGCACAGGGAAGTCTTTCAGGCGGCGCGAGAAGGTCTGATAGTGCTGATAGGCAAGCACAGTCGTCGGCACGAGCACGGCCGTCTGCTTGCCCCCTACGGCGGCTTTGAAGGCGGCGCGGATCGCCACCTCGGTCTTACCGAAGCCCACATCGCCGCAGACAAGGCGGTCCATCGGTCGGGCGCTCTCCATGTCGGCCTTGACCTCGCCGACGGCGCGGAGCTGGTCGGGAGTGTCCTCGTAGGCGAACGACGCCTCAAGCTCATGCTCGAGATAGGTGTCGGGGCCGAAAGCATAGCCGGCCTCGTTGCGGCGCGCGGCATAGAGCTTTATAAGATCGCGGGCGATATCCTTGAGCTTGCTCTTCGTGCGCTCTTTTACGCGGTTCCAGGCTCCGCTGCCGAGCTTGTTGACCTTCGGAGGCATCCCCTCCTTGCCCCGGTATTTGGCGAGCTTGTGGAGGGCGTGGATCGACACGAAGATGATGTCGCCGCCGTCGTAGACGAGCTTTATCATCTCCTGGGGATGACCGTTGACCTCGGTGCGCAGCAGTCCGGCGAACTTGCCGACACCGTGGTCGACATGAACGATATAGTCGCCCGGCTCGATCGAGCTGAGTTCTTTGAGCGACATGGCGAGCTTTCCCGACCGGGCGCGGTCGCTTTTGAGGCTGTATTTATGGAAACGGTCGAAAATCTGATGGTCGGTGAGCACACCGGCGCGCGTCGTGCGGTCGATGAAACCGGCGTGAAGCGTTCCGGCCACGGCAGTGAACGGAATATCGTCGCCGCGGTCGGCGAAGATGGTCTTCAGACGTTCGTGCTGGTCGGCGCTGTCGCTGAGGATATACAGCCTGAATCCTTCGCCGAGAAGGCGTCCGAGAGAGTCGGATATGAGGTCGAAATTCTTGTGATAGACAGCCTGCGGGGCGCAGTCGAAGCTGACAACGGGCACTCCCGCGGCCGTCGGCCCGTCGGCCGGAGCGGCGCTGAACCTCAGGCGCCGCATCGACTTCCAGCGCGCGGCGAAGTCGGCGGCGTCGACAACCTGTTTCATGGCGTCGGGATCCCCCTCTTCGGCCATCAGGGCGCTGGGGCTGAACTCTTCGGCAGCGATAGCGGCGATGCGCGCCAGAGTGTGGTCTTCGCTGCGCACGGCAATGAGAGTGTCGGCTCCGGCAAACTCGAGCAGCGACGTGCCGCACGAAGCCGAAGGCACTCCCGAGGTTATGGCCACAGCGTCGAGCTTCTGCTCGGAAAGCTGTGTCTCGATGTTGAATTCGCGGATGCTGTCGATGTCGTCGCCGAAGAAGTCTATGCGGTAGGGCTGCTCGTGGCTATAGCCGAAGATGTCGACGATAGAGCCGCGCACGGCAAACTGACCCGGCTCGTAGACATAGTCGACTTCCGTGAAGCCGTTGTCGCGCAGGCGGTGGACAACCTCGCTGAGATCGTGGCTTTCGCCGACGGCGAGGCGCAGTGTGTGGCCGTCGAGAGTGTCGCGTGAGGCAACGCGCTCGGCCAGAGCCTCGGGACAGGTGACCAGAGCACGCAACGCTGAGCCGGGCTGCCCCCATGCGTTGAGGGCCTCGGTGCGGAGAATGCGGGCGGGCTCGTCGGGGCGGCCGTACTTTATATCGCGCTTATAGCCCGAAGGGAACATAGCCACGGCGTTTTCGCCCAGCAGGCGCGACAGGTCGTGATAGAGATAGCCGGCGTCGTCGGCATCGTCGCCGACAACAATCACCGGGCGCGCTTTCCTGTCAGAGAGCAATCCGGCAATCATCATCGCCGGAGCCGAACCGCCGAGCCCGCAGGCATCGACGACGTCAGAGCTTTTCATAGCGGCGCCGAGGGCACGGCGCCGCGCCGGAGTCATGAAGACGCCGACGAGGTCAGTCAGAGTATCGCTCATTTCTTCACAGGCTTCAGAATGCGGTCGTAGGCGCGACGGTCTGTCAGACGCGCGGCGGCGCTGTCGACTGCGGCATCTCCGGTGATAAGATAGCGCACACGCGCCGGCATATATCCATAGCGGCCGGCTATCTCAGCGCCGAGATAGCGCGAGATCAGCGGCCTGCGGCGGTCGAGATCATAGTTGAGGTCATGTTTGAGCATCGAGCCGAGGCGGTCGAGCTGTGCGGCGACGCTGTCGCTCATATAGCCCTCGTTCTGCGCGGCCTCGCGGAGACGCCCGACGATAACGTCGCACACCTTGTCGTATTGCAGGCGCGCCGGGTCGATGGTGCTTTTGAAATCGCTGTAGATTTCGTCGGTAATGACAAAATCCTCAGGGGCGGGAATGGTGTCGTGGGTGGCGCGGAAACGCGTGGCGTAGTCGGTTGTCCAGTCATCGCGCACGAGGTTGTAGGTCAGACGGTCGATTTCGGGCTCAGGCACGACAATGTCGGGGGTTATTCCGCCGCCGTCGCGCACGACGCGCCCGCGGCGCGTCGAAAAGACGCTCGTCAGGCTGTCGGGAATACGGTCGACGGTGCCGTCGGCGTTGCGGTGGCTGTAGTCAATAGCCTGAATCAGGCGTCCGCTCGGGATATAGTATTTGGCCACGGTCACCTTCAGCATATTGTTGTAGGGAAGATCGCGCGTTATCTGCACGAGCCCTTTGCCGAACGAGCGCGAGCCGACGATAATTCCGCGATCGAGATCCTGAATTGCCCCGGCGAGAATCTCGCTGGCTGAGGCTGTTCCCTCGTTGATGAGCACAGCCAGAGGAAGCTCGGTGTCGACAGGCTTGTCGGTGGTCTTGTAGATCTTCTCGTTGGCGGCGCTCCCCTTATAGCGCATTCTCAGCACCTCCGACCCTTTGGGCAGGAAATTTCCGAGCACCTTCACGGCGCTCTCGACCAGACCGCCCCCGTTGTCGCGCAGATCAATTATCAGGGCTTTCAGGCGCGGATCTTTCTTAAGATCGAGAAGCGCATCGCGGAATTCCGTCCCGGTTTTTTCGTTGAAACCGGTTATCGGGATATAGCCGACCGAGCCGCGCACAATTCCATGCCACGGAATCGAACTGTCGATTATCCGGCGGCGCTTAATTCTGAAAGTCTTCACCGAGTCGGCGCCGACATAGGGGCGCCAGACCGTTATGCTGACTTCTGTTCCGGGCTGCCCCTTCAGTCGCTTCGACACCTCATCCGAGGCCATTCCCCTGACACTGTCGCCGTTGATGACGACAAGACGGTCGCCGGCCCTCAGACCGGCCTCGGCGGCGGGAGAGCCGGCAGAAGGCTCGGAGATGAACGTGTCGCCTCCGCGGGTCGTTATATAGCTCCCTATTCCGGCATATTCGCCCGACGAGACAGCCTCGAAAGTTTCGCGGTCTTTCTGCGGGATATATTCGGTGTAGGGGTCGATGTCGCCCAACATTCCTTCGATGGCGGCAGTTATGGCCTTATCGGCGTCGACAGAGTCGACATAGAAGGTTGTAAGCTCCTTATAGAGCCGGTTGAACACTGTCAGATTGCGCGTCACATCGTTCTTGCGGGCCCATGTCACGGGTCTGATGCAGAACAAGGTGGCGGCGAGCACTCCAACGGCAATAATAAGCTTTTTCATCGTCGGTCGGGAGAATGGCATAGTTGAACGTCAATATGTATAACGCTCAAAGGGGGCGTTTTGTAGGCGGTAGTGACGGGTTTATTCCGCGTCGGTGTGGTAGACTACCTTATAGTCCCCCTTGCGGATGGCTTCGTTGGCGGTGGCCACTGTAGCCTCACCGACCTTCATCGGAAGCGAGATAATGTCGGTCACGCGGATATCGGGCATAACGGCTTCGAGAAGTGTCTGGGTCGAAGGTGCGTGTGGGAGCACCGCATAGCGCTGATAGGTATAGTTCGTGAACGCGCTGTTGGGGCTGATTCCGCGACGGTCGAGAAGCCATCCGCCCTCGAGGGGAAGCGGGCGCGATTTCTCGGTTATGTCGGTCGGAGCGGGAAACGACACAAGCGACGTGCGCGAGTCGTTGAGCGTGACGGGCACATTGTCGAGAGCGGGAGCGTTTGTCTTGTAGGCCAGAGCCTGAGGCATGAATGTCGCCTGCGGCGTCTGCGACACGGCTGTGGCTGTCGATTTTTTCGGCCCGCAGGCTGTTGTTCCGGCAGCCAGCAGAGCCGCGCAGAGAATCATTTTTGCGGTTTTCGAAGTCATATCGTAAGGTCTGAAAAGTGGAATAATCTGGGAGGGGGTCAGACGTTGAAGAGGAAGTGCATTATGTCGCCGTCTTCAACGACATATTCCTTTCCTTCAATGCTCATGCGGCCGGCCTCGCGCACGGCTTTCTCGCTGCCGAGGCCGACGAAGTCGGCATATTTGATGACCTCGGCGCGTATGAATCCACGCTCGAAATCGGTGTGGATTATTCCGGCGCATTTCGGGGCCTTGCTGCCGCGGATGAATGTCCAGGCGCGGCATTCGTCGGCACCGGCGGTGAAGAACGTCTGAAGATCGAGCAGAGCGTAGGCGGCTTTGATAAGGCGCGCTATGCCGCTCTCCTGAAGTCCCATCTCGGCCAGAAATTCCTGGCGTTCCTCGTAGGTGTCGAGTTCGGCGATCTCGGCCTCGCTCTGGGCTGCGACAACGAGCAGACCGGCTCCTTCGTCGGCTATAGCCTCGCGCACGGCCTCGACGTATGCATTGCCCGAAGCGGCCGATGCGTCGTCGACATTGCACACATACAGCACAGGCTTCGCCGTCAGCAGGAACAGATCGCGGGCCGCGCGCTGCTCTTCGGGGGTCTCGAAGCTGACGCTGCGCGCCGGCTTGCCTTTATCGAGCACTTCCTTATATGCCTGAAGCACACCGAGCTGAACCTTGGCTGCCTTGTCGCCGCCGGTCTGGGCCTGCTTCTCAACCTTCTTTATGCGCTGCTCTACGGTCTCGAGGTCTTTGATGAGCAGTTCGGTGTCGATGACCTCCTTGTCGCGCACGGGATCGACAGTGCCGTCGACATGGGTTATATTGTCGTCGTCGAAACAGCGCAGCACGTGGATAATGGCGTCGGTCTCGCGTATGTTGGCCAGGAACTTGTTGCCGAGGCCCTCCCCCTTGCTGGCACCCTTGACGAGGCCGGCGATGTCGACAATCTCGACGGTTGCTGGCACCACGGAGCGCGGCTCGCACATCTCGACGAGGCGCGTCAGGCGGTCGTCGGGCACGGTGATGACGCCCACATTGGGCTCGATTGTGCAGAACGGAAAATTGGCGCTCTGGGCCTTTGCGTTCGACAGGCAGTTGAAAAGCGTCGACTTGCCGACGTTGGGCAGTCCGACGATACCACATTTCAGGGCCATAACAGATTCAATTATAATTTTAGCGCAAAGTTAGCAAAAAAACGCAACGCCGCCAACTTAGGTTTATCGGAGTAATCAGCTTGATCGGTTCCTACAACAAACGCGCCGCCCTCTGCGGGGCGACGCGCCGTTATGGCTTTACGTCGATATGTCTTACTTGGCGAGCTGCTCGGCGCGGAGTTTGTATTTCTCGATGTCGAGGCGGTTCTGATCGCCGTAGAGCGGATATTTGGCCATGATGTCGGCGTAGACGGCGGCTGCCTCGCTGTATTTCTTAAGAGCTTCGAGCACAGTGGCTTTCTTCATCATGAAATAGGGAGTGTAGGCCGGGTTGTCGTTGCTGGTCTTGATGGCGGCGTCGAAGCAGCTCAGGGCGGCGTCGTAGTTCTTGAGGTTGACATTGCAGTCCCCTTCGAGCGACTGGGCGGCGGCACCGATAACCTCGTCTTTGACGTCGTAGTCGGCGAGATAGTCGAGGGCTTCCTTATATTTCTTGTCTTTATAGAGAAGAATGGCGGCGTTCAGCTTGGCGCGGTTTCCGGCATCGTAGCCGTGTTCGTCGGCCACCTGCATATACTGCGCGAGAGCTATCGAGTCGTTGCCCTGCATGAGCTGGGCGTCGGCCTGGCCGATAGCGTCGTCGCCGGCGTTGATGGCGGGGCGGCGCACACCGTAAATATAGATGAATATCAAGGCTACTATAGCGGCTGCGCCGAGGCTGAGCCACATGATGAGCTTCTGGTTTTTCTGGACTTTCTGCTCTACCGAGGTCAGAGTGTCGTTGATGTTGTCGATAGAGGTGCGGGTCTCTTCGGGTTTCTCTTTTGCCATTTTATTGCGGATTGTTTATTTTTCGGAAAAACAGAGGGGTGCGAAATTTTCGCGACGGCAAAAGTAATAGATTTCCGCGACATTACGAAATTTCCGCAGCAAAATCTCAACTACTACGCGTTTTATGGCTGTCAGCGCTGGCGAAGGAATATCGGGAGGCTGCGGTTTATGCTCTGGTCGAGTGAGATAAGGGTTTCGGTGCCGACAACTCCGTCGATCATCTGAATATGGTCGTTGAGAAGCTCCATAAGGTGTTCGTTGTCACGGGCGACAAGCTTTATCAGCATGGTGTATGGCCCCGTCGTGAAGTGACATTCGACCACTTCGGGGATTTTGTCGAGCTCGGCGGCGACGGTGCGGTACATAGCGCCGCGTTCGAGGTTGACACCGATATATGTCGTTGTGCAGTAGCCGAGTTCCTTGGGGTTGACTCTATATCCCGAGCCTACGATGACGCCTAATTCGGCCAGACGCTGGATGCGCTGATGAATGGCGGCCCGCGAGACGCCGCAGACTTCGGCGATATCTTTGCTTGGGATGCGCGCGTTATTCATGATTATTTTCAGGATATTGAGGTCCAGATTGTCGATTTTGCCCATAGTTTATAAAAGGTTAGATAACAT
>DBGBEM010000099.1:0-2915 GCA_048477235.1 Muribaculaceae bacterium
TTTTTTGTATTGCCAGTAAAACTTCGCTTGCGTCCGCTCTTGGGGGCGCACTCGGGCGCCCCCGCCGCTCAGGCATCCCCTCCCGAGATGAGGTGGGGGCTCCTGTCTGCGCTATTTTCGCAACTCGTTCTTGAATTGGCGACATTCGGGATGACTCAGAAATCAAGAAGACGGTAATAGCGGCGCGCATTGCTGCGCGTTGTCAGGTCGAAATGCCACCACTCGGTTCGCAGCGGGCGCCATCCGGCCGCAACCATCACTCTGCGCAACAGCTGACGGTTTTCACGCTCTTCGGCTGTTATTCTACCCTGACGAACCAGCTGCGCCTCGCGATCGATATTAGCCTCGGGGCCAAGATGGTCGACGGGAGTTCCCATCGGCAATTGAACTCCCGAAGAATCGATAATAGTCAGATCAACAGCCATCCCGAAATTATGCAGACCGCCGCCACGGGCAGGATTGGCGACGTAGCGCGCTTTTCCTGTCCCACGGACACTCTGATACATTCGGCGCTGCACGCTCATGGGCCGGGCTGCATCGGTGACAAGCAGACGATAGCCCGGCCTGATTCGCGACAGTTCGGCCTGAGCCCGCACGAGAGCCTGCGCTGCCTTAGGATGAAGATAGCAGCCGCTTACTGAGTCGGTATATAGAACAACCCCGGTGAAATTGTCATCGCGGGTATAAACAAGCTCTACAGCGATACGCTGATCGAGGGTGGTCGCATCTACCATTCCCGACTCGCGGAACAGCTCGTCGAGAGTTTTCGACGACGCGCTTACAGAAACTGCAAGCCCGGTTACTACCAAAAATAAGCGCCAAGCCCGACGGGCCCGGCGCATATTTATATAAGTCATGATTATTTCGTCAACGGACACCCTTTGCATTTCTCGGCAATCTGAGTGAAGAAATCATTGCCCTTGTCGTCGACAAGAATGAAGGCTGGGAAATCTTCGACCTCAATCTTCCAGATAGCTTCCATACCAAGCTCGGGATACTCCAGAAGTTCGACTTTCTTAATGGAGTTCTTTGCCAGTATAGCTGCGGGGCCACCGATTGAGCCGAGATAGAAACCGCCATGTTTATGGCAGGCATCGGTAACCTGCTGTGAGCGGTTGCCCTTCGCAATCATTACCATTGAACCTCCGGCTGCCTGGAACTGATCGACGTAGCTGTCCATGCGGCCGGCTGTAGTCGGGCCGAATGAGCCGCTGGGCAAGCCTGCGGGAGTCTTGGCAGGCCCGGCATAGTAAATAGGATGGTCTTTGAGATACTGAGGCATAGGTTCGCCCTTGTCAAGGCGCTCCTTGATCTTTGCGTGGGCGATATCACGGCCGACTATGATAGTGCCGTTAAGCGACAGACGGGTCGAAACAGGATATTTCGACAGCTCGGCGCGAATCTCGTCCATCGGACGGTTGAGGTCAATTCTGACAACATCGCCTTCGCCTTCGCGACGATAAGCCTCCGGAATCAGTTCTCCGGGATTAGAGTCGAGACGCTCTATCCAGAGACCTTCGCGGTTGATCTTTGCCTTTACATTGCGGTCGGCCGAGCAGCTGACTCCGAGACCCACAGGGCACGATGCGCCGTGGCGCGGCAGACGGATAACGCGGATATCGTGTGCGAAATACTTGCCGCCGAACTGAGCGCCGAGTCCGATTTTGCGGGTTGCCTCGAGAAGTTCCTTTTCAAGCTCCTTATCGCGGAAAGCATGACCGAGTTCATTGCCATGGTCGGGCAGCTCGTCGAGATATTTAACCGAAGCTTTCTTCACGACCTCAAGATTCTTCTCAGCCGATGTTCCGCCGATAACGATGGCGATATGATAAGGCGGGCACGCAGCAGTGCCGAGAGTCTTCATCTTCTCGACAAGGAAAGGAATGAGAGTCTTGGGGTTGATCAGAGCCTTTGTCTCCTGATAGAGATAAGTCTTGTTGGCAGAACCGCCGCCCTTAGCTACGAACAGGAATTTATACTCATCGCCATCACCGGCATGAATATCAATCTGCGCAGGGAGATTACATCCGGTATTGACCTCGTCATACATATTCAGGGGGGCATTCTGGCTGTAACGGAGATTGTCGGTTGTATATGTGTCATACACGCCATGAGAGATATATTCCTCATCGTGTCCGCCGGTCCAGACCGACTGGCCTTTGGTAGCGTGAATCACAGCAGTGCCGGTGTCCTGACAGAACGGTAGCTGCCCCATTGCAGCGACCTCGGCATTACGCAGCATTGTGAGAGCCACAAACTTATCGTTCTCGCTGGCCTCGGGGTCAGACAAAATTTTGGCCACCATCTCGTTATGCTCGCGACGCAGCATAAAAGCATTGTCGTGGGTTGCCTGACGCGTCAGAACGCGCAATGCCTCAGGATCGACCACGAGCATCTCGTGACCGTTCCAATTCTCAACCTTGACATAGTCTGATGTCAGCAGATAATACTCGGTCTTGTCCGGACCAAGCGGGAACATTTCCTGGTATTTGAAAGGTTTTGTTGCCATTTCAGAGGATATTATATCGAAATTGGGTTAAAAATTAATTTTCAGATGAATCTTTAGGCAGTCCGACAATCTCAGGAGTGAAATTAATAGTCAGCGACTCAATCTGTTTCGATGGTTTAAGAGTCGTAACAGTAACCCTGACTATTTTGCCACCGACAGCCTCGCGGTAAGCCCGGGTGATGACTTTTTGCCCGCGCCCCTTACCCTTGAGGGAATATCTATATTCCAACGGATTGTCAGGCTCCTGAGTGAGTTCCATAACATCATTGCCCATGAGCAACGAAACAGTAGAACCCAGATCAGTCACTTCTATCGGCGGAGCCTGAAGCGACTGATAAGTCTCATGCGGGCCCGCTGCATCGACAAAAGTGGCACCGGAAGGCACAAACATCTCCTGAGCGCCGGC
>DBGBEM010000100.1:0-6037 GCA_048477235.1 Muribaculaceae bacterium
GACTATCACTGTGGCCGTGGCTCTCTGCCTGTCAGCCGCGATGCTGATGCCCTCGTGTATCGGAAGTTTTGCCCTGACCAACAAAGTTCTCGACTGGAACCGTCAGGTGGGCAACAAGTTCGTCAACGAACTCGTTTTCTTCGCATTCTGGATTCTGCCCGTCTATGAGGTCACGGGACTTGCCGACCTGCTGGTCATCAACAGCATCGAATTCTGGAGCGGCAGCAATCCGATGGCACAGGGGCGCAAGGTCATCGACGGCGAAGACGGCCGTTACCTTGTCGACGTCGACGCCACAGGCTACACCATCACATCGGAGAACGACGGCAGCGTCGTGCGTCTCGACTTCGATCCGGCCGACAAGAGCTGGGATGTCGTCATCCCGGCTTCCGGCGAACGCTATGAGCTGATGACATTCGTCGACGACAGCCACGTCTCGATGCCGATGCCCGACGGCAGCCGCCGCGTTGTCGAAGTCAGCGAGCAGGGTGTTTTCGCCTACAGCTCGACGGCCATCACCGCCCGCGCCCTCGCCGCGAACTGAGTCTCCCGATAAACAGATTTTTCGCAAACGCCCCCCGCCTGTTAAATAACACAAACGGCGCGGGGGCCGGTGGTTTTTGGCACAATTTTTGTTATCTTTGTAATTCAATTAATGAAAACCACCACAAAAAGAGAAAGGAAACCGAAGCATAATGGAATCAAATTTCACCCCCATACTTAAACAGATACTTCAGGCCGGACTGCAGGAAGCCATGCGCCACAACAGCAGCATCGTAATGCCCGAGCATCTGCTTTTGGCCCTTCTCAAAGAGCCGTCGTCGACGCCTTTCAGGCTCGTCGAGTCGGCGAGCCGCGGCTCGTCGGCCTACGAACTGCGCGAGAGCCTCGACAAAACTCTGTGGGACGAGAGCTTTGCGCCGGGTGTCGAAGTGAAACCTGTCGATCCGGCCTCGGTCTCGGTCAGCGACCTGACATCAAGAGTAATCAAACTCAGTGTGCTCGAGGCGCGCATGTTCCGCAGCGACAGCGTCGAGCCGGAGCATCTTCTGCTGGCCATTTTCCACAATCCCGATTTGCAAAACACACCATTTATGGAGAAATTCAAGAAATCAGGCGTGAGCTATGAATCGCTCCGTCATCAGCTTGCTCCGGAAAGCCCCGTGGCCGGCCCGGAGTTCACCGAAGACGACGAAGACCTCGACGACGGCGCGCCCGGCTCGGGCGACAGCCGCCAGAACCAGCAGGGGCCGACATCGCGCACCCGCAATACTACCGTTGCCGGCGACACCCCCGTGCTCGACAAATTCGGCAACGACATGACTCTTGCCGCCCAGGAAGGACGCCTCGACCCAGTCGTAGGCCGCGATACCGAAATCGAGCGTCTGGCCCAGATTCTGAGCCGCCGAAAGAAGAACAACCCCGTGCTCATCGGCGAGCCGGGCGTCGGTAAATCGGCAATTGTTGAAGGATTGGCACTGAGAATCGTGCAGCGGAAAGTGTCGCGAATCCTGTTCGACAAGCGCGTCGTGTCGCTCGACATGGCCTCGATCGTCGCCGGAACGAAATACCGCGGACAGTTCGAGGAACGCATAAAGTCGATTCTCAACGAGCTGTCGAAAAACAAGAACATAATTCTCTTCATCGACGAGATGCACACCATTGTCGGCGCCGGAAACGCCGCCGGCTCGATGGATGCCGCCAACCTGCTCAAACCGGCTCTGGCCCGTGGCGAAATACAGTGTATCGGCGCCACCACTCTCGACGAATACCGCAAGAATATCGAGAAAGACGGCGCGCTCGAACGCCGCTTCCAGAAAGTCATGGTCGAGCCGACCACAGCCGAAGAGACCCGTCAGATTCTCGACAATATCCGTGATAAATACGAATCGCACCATAACGTCACCTACACTCCCGCAGCCCTCGACGCCTGCGTCAGACTGACGGAGCGCTACGTGTCGGACCGCAACTTCCCCGACAAGGCCATCGACGCCATGGACGAAGCCGGCTCGCGTGTCCACATAACAAACATCGTTGTTCCGAAAGAGATCGAATCGCTCGAAGAGAAGATCAACGAAGCCGCAGCCAACAAACTCGCCGCCGCACGCGCCCAGAACTTCGAGAGCGCCGCCGCCTTCCGCGACAGCGAACAGACCCTGAAAAGCGAGCTCGAGGAAGCCAAGCGCCGTTGGGAGGAACAGCTCAACAACCACCGCGAGACCGTCGACGAAGACCGTGTGGCCGAGGTCGTGGCCATGATGACCGGTGTGCCCGTTCAGCGCATAGCCCAGGCCGAGGGAATGCGGCTCAAGGAGATGGCGCCCGTTCTGCGAAGCCAGATAATCGGTCAGGACAATGCCATCGAGAAAATCGTCAAGGCAATCCAGCGCAACCGCCTCGGGCTGAAAGACCCCAACAAGCCTATCGGGACCTTCATGTTCCTCGGCCCGACAGGCGTCGGAAAGACCCATCTGGCCAAGAAACTCGCCGAATATCTCTTCGACTCGGCCGACACGCTGATTCGCGTCGACATGAGCGAATATATGGAGAAATTCGCCGTGTCGCGTCTGGTCGGTGCGCCTCCGGGATATGTCGGCTATGAAGAGGGCGGACAGCTGACCGAGAAAGTGCGCCGCCACCCCTACTCCGTCATCCTGTTCGACGAAATCGAGAAGGCCCACCCCGACGTGTTCAACCTGCTCCTTCAGGTTATGGACGAAGGACGCCTGACCGATTCGCTCGGTCGCCGCATCGACTTCAAGAACACGATCATCATCATGACCTCGAACATCGGCTCGCGCCAGCTCAAGGACTTCGGAGCCGGTATCGGCTTCACGCCGGCCGGTCTCGGCGACGGCGACTACAGCCGCGGAGTGATCCAGAAAGCCCTCAACAAGGCTTTCGCGCCCGAGTTCCTCAACCGTGTCGACGACATCATTATGTTCGACCAGCTCAAACGCGACGACCTGTTCAGGATTATCGACATCGAGCTGGCAGGCTTCTACAAGCGCATCAGCGACATGGATTACCGCCTGACACTGACCGAGGCCGCAAAGAATTTTGTGGCCGACAAAGGCTATGACTCGCAGTATGGCGCACGTCCGCTCAAGCGCGCCATCCAGAAGTATCTTGAAGACGAGCTCGCCGAGCTTATCATCAGCGGCGAAGTCAACCCGGGCGACGAGATACGCCTTGACCACACCGAAGGATCCGACAAGCTCTCGGCAGAGATCGTGAAAGCCTGACCATCTCATGTAGCGCGGAGCTGTTGCACAACTGCGAAGCGTAGGTTTGCTCCGCACTGCTACCTTAAAATTCTTCAGAGCAAATTTTCATGTCCGGGCGTAGGGACGTGCCTTTGGCACGTTTCACATGCGACTGGCAATCAGGGCGTTGCAATGCTACGTGCCGAAGGCATGTCCCTACGCCAGAGCGATTTGAAGCGTTAAGATTTCACATCCCGTTTTACATACAATCAGAGGGGGCTGCGCCGATTGGCGCAGCCCCCTCGTTCTATTGATTTCGGTAACTATGTTTTTATGAGTGTCGCCCTGTCAGGGGGTTCTTCTTCTCATTATAACAGTGGTTGTCCGAATTACCGCCATCAGGGATTCCACTGGCATGCGATCATGCCGAGATTGTCGTCGCCGATAGTGCGGAGATCGGTAATGTAGTTGAAGCGGCAGTTGATATAGGTGAGAGCCGGATCAAACGAGAGGTCGAGAATCTGAAGCTGGTTGTTGTTGCAGAGAACGCGCTGCAGGAAACTCTGGTTCGAAAGAATCAGCTGAGTCAGATCGTTGTAGCTGCAATCGACGAAGAGAAGATTGCGGCAGTTCTCGACATTAAGCTGAGTCAGGTTGTTGTAGCTGCAGACGAGATCGAGAAGATTGTCGCAGTTGCGCAGGCCGAGAGTGGTCATATTGTTGTCGCTGCAGACGAAGCTCGACAGAGAGGGAAGTCCCGATACGAGCATCGACGAAATCTGGTTGTCGTCGACATTGAGATTCTGAAGGTTTTCGACACCGAAGAGATTGATGGCCGTCAGCTTGTTATAGCCACAGTAGAGGTTCTTTAGGCCCGTGCAGCCGTCGATTGTCAGGCTTTCGAGATGGTTGCCCTGGCAGTTGAGAGTCTTCAGCGTGGACGACCCGGCGACATTGAGGCTTACGAGATAGTTGTTGCTGACATTGATCGTCTGGATCATCGGCAGCTGCGAGACATTGAACTCTGTCAGGCGGTTGCGGTAGACGAGAATCTTTGTCAGCTGGTCGCATCCGTCGAACGAAGCTTCTTTCAGGCGGTTGCGCGAAGCATTGACCTCTTTCAGTGCGTTGCAGCCGCTGACATTGAGAGTCGTCAGTGAGTTACGCGACACATCGACCGAAGTCAGGGCGGTGAAACCGCTGAGATCGAGAGTGCCGCCAAGTTTCTTTTCTTTGAGATTAAGAACAGTGACATGGCCGTTCTCGACTGTCACTCCCTCGAGCGAGGCGAATGCATTGACATCGGCAACACCAAGCGCGGCGGCGTTGGTAGTGGCCTCAGCGGCCGGAGCGGCGAGGAACGCCTTCAGCTGGCGAGCCTCGTTCTTGTCTAATTTCTGTGCGAAGACTGCCGTGCATCCAAACACTACAGCCAGAATAAGAAGTACGCGTTTCATAAAAAAATAGTTGGTTTTGTTCGTTAATTTCTGAAATCTACTTCTTAAACAAGCTATCTTCTGAAAAGGTTTGCGCGTGTTCCCGATTTTCTTTATATTTGCTAAAAAATATAAAATCTCCTGTTTATGAATAACGACCTGAAAAATCAAGTTGCCTACAGAGGGCTGACTATCAATGGATTCGCAGCATTGCTGCTTATTCTGGTTCTCTTCGCGGCGGCAGCCGGCGCCTTTATGCTCGAAGGAGCCATGATAATCCCCGGAATCATTGTCGGCATTGTGGCGCTCATCAGCCTGGGCGGCTTCGTTATGCTCGAACCGAATCAGGCGATTGTATTGCTTTTCTTCGGCAAATACCGCGGCACGATGTCGCGCACCGGATTCTACTGGCTCAATCCTTTCCTGACATCGCGCAAGGTTTCGCTGCGCGTCAACAACCTCGACGTCGCCCCCATAAAGGTCAACGACAAGGTCGGCAACCCCGTTCTTATTGGCATGGTGCTCGTATGGCGCGTGAAAGACACCTACCGCGTTTGTTTTGACCTCGACACAAGCCACGGCCAGTCGGCCCAGGGCTTTGTAGCAGTCCAGAGCGACGCCGCCCTGCGCGAGGTCGCCGGCCGCTACCCCTACGACGAAGAGAACGGAGCCGGAGACGAACAGCTGACACTGCGCAGCGGAGGCGCCCAGATAAATGAAGAGCTCGAGGCGAAACTCAACGAACGTCTTGCCATGATCGGCGTCGAAGTCCTCGAGGCACGCCTCAACTACCTCGCCTACGCGCCGGAGATTGCAGCCGTCATGCTGCGCCGTCAGCAGGCATCGGCCATAATCAGCGCCCGCGAGAAGATTGTCGAAGGAGCTGTTTCGATGGTTAAGATGGCGCTGACCAGTCTCGAAAAAGACGACGTCGTCAAGCTCGACAACGACCGGCGTGCTGCCATGGTCGGCAATCTGCTCGTGGTTCTCTGCGGCGACGACGCAGCCACCCCCGTGGTCGACGCCTCACTCTGACCGCATTCCTAACATCTCTCTTTGGGTCTGCATCCCCCTGTCTGCGAGACAGGAATAACAGTTCTAAAACCATAGTGCCGGCGCTGCTTAACCGCGGTTATAAGATTTTCTGCCCATGAATTGCTGAACTCTGATTTCGCGCCATGAATGTGGCTGAGGCTATTGCAAAACTCGCAATTTCTATCGAGGCTTAGGGATGCACGCCAATGCTATGTCTTAAAATTCTTCCGAGCAAATTATCCTGTCCGGGCGTAGGGACGTGCCTTTGGCACGTTTCACATGCGACTGACAATCAGGACGTTGCAATGCTACGTGCCGAAGGCACGTCCCTACGCCAGGGCGTTTCTGACGCTGATTTCA
>DBGBEM010000101.1:0-4946 GCA_048477235.1 Muribaculaceae bacterium
ACGGGAGGGCTTCCGGGCATGGCGGCGCGGCAGCCTTCGGCTTTGCCGCTCACGAAGTCGGCCGCCGCCCGGGCGCCGATGGCCACTCCCCCTATGAAAGCTGTGCCCCACACGTCGCTGCGCGGAATCCTGATTGCCGACACCTCGTGGGATCGCACCAACCCTCAGGTAGGCGACTACCGTTTCAGCGCCTACGGGCCCACCCGCGAGCCGGTGCTTGTCAATTCAGCGCTGGGAAGCACCTACGGCACATGTTATTTCGACGGCAAATACTTTGTGGCATCCCACTATGATCTGTTGGGTGTGCCCTTCACCTCGGCGGCGGTATACGACGCCGCGACCGGCGAAATGCTTGTCGACTACGGCAACGTCGAAATATCGATATGCTCGACAGCTATGGTCTATAACGCCGCTGAAAAAGTCATCTACGGATGTTTCCTGACCGATGGCCCGGGCTTCAATATTGCCAAATTCGACCCTATGACGGGCCAGTTCCGGAAGCTCAGCGAAATCAGCTTCTATCTCTACGGCATGGCTTTCACGCCCGACGGCACTCTGGTGGGAATAAGGCCGTCGAACGGTATGCTTTACACTATCGACACCACCTCGGGAATGCTGACTCCCGTCGGCCCGACGGGCCTCAAGCCTCCATACGCCACCTCCGGCGCCATTGACCCCAAAGATGGCCGCTACTACTTCGCCAACTGCACCGACACCGAAAGCGCGCTCTATACCGTAGACCTCACGACAGCCAAGGCCACCAAGCTCTATGACTTCGCCAACAACGAAGAGATAACGGGTATGTGGGTGCCGATGCCTCCGCATGCCGACAGCGCTCCGGCCGGTGCCTTGTCGATGACCGTCACTCCGGCCGACGGGTTGGAAGTCGAGATCTCCGTCAAAGCTCCGTCGACGACTTTCGACGACAGTCCGGGCGAGGGCGACCTCTTCATAACGCTTACCGAAGGGGAGGGCAATGTGCTTCTCGATAAGGTGGCAGTGGAGTGGGGAGCCGAGACGAAACACACCTTCACCGCCGGGTCGAAGGGCGCCTACACCTTCACAGCCGTTTATTCCAACGAAGCCGGGTCAGGCCCCTCCACCAAGGTAGAGCGCTACGTAGGCGGCGTGCGTCCCGGGGCAGTGGAATCGGCTACCCTTACCGATCTCGGCAACGGCAGCTACAGGATCGACTGGCCCGCAGTGACGACATTCGCCGATGAAGGCGATTATGACCCTGCCGGCATTTCCTATACCGTCACCCGCAACGCCGACGACGCTGTAGTGGCCACGGGACTGACGGCAAACACCTATACCGACAGCTATCCCCCTTCGGCCGGTCTCAAAAAGCTGAGTTACACGGTTGAAGCCGTTTATGAGAATACTTCGGGAGCGTCGGCCACTACCGACGTCATCGGCTCGGGTTATATCGTTCCGCCCTACAGCGAGAGCTTCGCAAGCTCGCGCAAGGCGCTGGTTGCGCTCTGGACAGTTGTCGACGAAGACGGCAACGGCAATACGGGCGGATGGACTCACGACAGTTCGGGCGGACGCATCCGCACCAAAGGGGGCAACGACGACATCATCGCAACCCCTCCCGTTTATCTTGAAAGCGACAAGGTCTACACGCTGCAATACGGAGTGTCGTCCTACAGCTCGTCGAAGACCGCCATTGTCGGCGCAGGAATCAGCAGCAGCCTCACTCCCGGCAGCTTCAGAACCCTGATAGAGCCGAAGTCGGTCACAACGGCGTCGAAGACAACCTATGAGGTGCAGTCGACGACGTTCAGCGTCGACGCTGCGGGATTCTACTATATCGGTATTATCGACGGCGGCGGAACCGGCACATATAACTATGTCGACAACTTCAAGATTCAGGCGCCTGTAGCCACGGCCGCTCCCGCTGCCGCCACAGACCTGACAGCCGTGCCCGACGCCGACGGAGCGCTCAGCGTAGCAGGCTCTTTTACGCTTCCCGACAAAACCATTGCGGGAGCCGCACTCGAAAGCCTGACAAAAGTCACCGTGGCTCGTGACAAAGAGGTGATCGCTACCTTTACCGACGGCATCGCTCCGGGCAGCCCGATGACATTTGCCGATACCCCCGCGCAGGCCGGAAGCTACACCTACACCGTGACAGCTTTCAACAGTTCGGGCGCAGGTTCGCGAGCCGAGGCCAAGGTCTATGTCGGCATCAACCGCCCGGGCCCTGTCACAGGCATAGCCATCGCCGAGACAGCCGTTCCCGGCGAAGTCAGGATAACCTGGAGCAGCCCGGTGACCGACGCCGATGGCAACAGAATCAATACCGCCGCCTTTACATAATATATATGACGGTTCGATGGAGAAAGTCATGGAAGGGCTGACGGAATGCGAGGCGACGCTGAAGGTGTGTGATGCCGGTCAGAGAGATTTTGCGCTCTACCATGTGCAGGCATGCACGGCGGCCGGCGACGGAGAGAGCACCGTTTCGACAGGCGTGCTTCCGGTGGGCGTCTCCTATCAGCTTCCGTTCAGGGAATCGTTTGCCGGAGCCAAAAGCTCGACATCGTGGGCGCTTGAGAGACTGACGCCGCTGGGCGATGCCACCTGGGTTATGACTCCCGGCAGCGAGGAAATCCCCGCTGTCGACGGCGACGGAGGCTTCGCCATGTTCGTGACCTCCTATGCGGCGCAGAAATCGCGCCTGTTCTCGTCGAAGATCCATGTCGACTCCGAGAGGTCGATGCTCTCGCTGTGGTATTATTCGCTGCCTCTGAGTGATAACACTCTCGAGATCCAGATAGGCACCCCGGTGGGATTCACCACAGTCAGGACAATCTCGGGAGGCGAGGCCGGTGTTCAGGGATGGACAAAGGTGAACGTTCCGCTCGGCGACTACAAGGGGCGCGACATAAGCGTAGGCTTGCTCGGCACATCGGTCAACAATTCCCAGATCCATGTCGACAACATCGTCATAGAGAACCGTTTGGACTATAATCTCGCAGTGGGCCGTCTGGAAGTTCCCGGCGTGTTCGTAACCGACAGCGACAACACTGTTGCCGTGAAAGTCGATAATCACGGACTGAACGAGGCTACGGGCTATAAGGTCAATCTTCTTGTCGACGGCGACATTGTCGATACTGCCGACGGAGAGCCTCTGGCATCTGACGGCTCCGCCACATACAATCTCGTTTACCGCCCGGCAATGACATCGCCTGTCTCGGTGAAAATCGGCGCCTCGGTGGAATTTGCTGCTGACGAAGATCTGTCAGACAATGTTACGGCCGAATCGGCGGTCAAGGTGAAAATACCTCAGTATCCCGTTCCCGGAACTCCTGAAGGCGATGTTTCCGAGCCGCTGACGATAGCCCTGACGTGGAAGGCTCCCAACGATCCTTCCGACACACCCTGGCTTGAAGATGCCGAAAGCCTTACGCCGTATGCCATCGGTCTGCCCCACAGCGCTGTCGCTGATGAGGATCTCGGCGGCTGGACAATGATTGACGCCGACGGCGCTCCGACCTACGGCATCGAGATAACGCCCGGCGCCGGTGCCGCCTATCCCAATGTCGGCAGCCCCATGGCCTTCATGGTGTTCACGCCTGCCGGAACCGGACTCGAAGGGGTAGAAATCTGGAACGGCTGCGGAGGCTCGAGCCGCTACTTCATGTCGTTCTGCGCCATAGGCGCGGCCAACGACGACTGGATGGTGTCGCCCGAGCTCTCGGGCAAGGCGCAGACTGTCAGCTTTATGGCGCGCAGTGCCGCCGCGCAGTATAATGAGAGCTTCGAGGTCTACGCTTCCCCGACAGGCACTGCGACAGCTGATTTTGTCAAGGTAGGAGAGGCCTCGGGCATTCCCGCCGCATGGACATCCTACAGCTACGATCTTCCCGAAGGCACGCGCTATTTCGCTATCCGCAACCTTGCCGACGACCAGTTTGTGCTCATGATCGACGATCTGCGCTATAATATCGGCAATCCCTTCGGCGACATCGCCCTTGTCGGCTATAACCTCTATCGCGACGGTGTGAAGCTCAATGCCGCTCCGCTGACCGGCTGCGCCTATACCGACACCGACGTTGTCGGGTCGACCGGCTATTCCTACAGGGTCAGCGCCGTCTATAATATCGGCGAGAGCGCCATGTCGGGCGAAACAAAACTCACCGCCGCGTCGCCGGCCGGTGTCGCGCCGACCGTGGCCGACGGCTTGTCACCGACGGTCTACTATACCCTTCAGGGCCACCGAATCAAGGAGCCTGTCAGGGGAACGATCGTGATAAAGGTGAGCGCCGGCAAAGCCGTCAAAGAGCTTGTGAGATAACCGTCCGGCTCCCGATAACAGTAAACAAAGAGACAGCCGCCCCCCGTCGGGGGCGGCTGTCGGCGTGTGTAAGCAGCGGAGGAGATCAGAGAATGACTTTCGAAGCTGCGGTGCCCTGACGGCGGATGACGATCTGTCCGGCGGCGGGGCTGTCGATGCGCTGTCCCTGAAGGTTGAAATATTCGACTGGGGCGTTGCTGTTTTCGTCGGTAACAGAGGTTGTTCCGGCGAATTCGCTGACGCAGAAGGCGGGATAGATAACCTGAGAGTTTGTGTTGCCCTTGTCGTCGCTCATTGTCAGGCGAACTTTATACCATCCGAGGCAGGCGTGTGTGGCGATAATTGACTTAAAAGATAAAATGTAGGTTTGATGCGCAAAACTAAATATATTTTTCTAAAAAAGAATAAAAAATTCACACAAAACTGCATTTTGTGTAACAAAATGCTCGAAGGGCTAATTGGTATGATTGGGCCAATTGGTTTAATTGGTTTGGCCGCCGCGCCAATTCAAGAACGAGTTGCGAAAATAGCGCAGACAGGAGCCCCACCTCATCTCGGGAGGGGATGCCTGAGCGGCGGGGGCGCCCGAGTGCGCCCCCAAGAGCGGACGCAAGCGAAGTTTTACTGGCAATACAAAAAA
>DBGBEM010000102.1:0-1655 GCA_048477235.1 Muribaculaceae bacterium
GTTCCAGTCCTCGTTCGTTTCGCCCCGTACGCGCAACACTACGACACCGGGGCTTTCGGCCGAGCGCGTCCTCGGCGTGGATGCGTCGTACAACCTGCGCTACGGCGATTTCAAGGCGCGCATTTCGGGCTATTATACCCGCATCTACGACCAGTCGAAGGTGATCTCCTATTACGACGACGTGGCCGCTACCTTCACCAATTTCGCCATGAGCGGCATCGACAAGGTGCATTTTGGCCTCGAGGCGGCCGTCTCGATCCCGATCTACCACACGCTCGCCCTGAACGGCGCCGTGAGCTGGGGACAATATACCTACGATTCGAACCCCTATTACCTGCAAACGCAGGACAACAGCGGCGATATCGTCTCCGACGGTTATGTCTACTGGAAGGATTTCCGGGTTGAGAGCACACCCCAGACGGCCGTCAACGTCGGCCTGTCGTGGCGCTCGAACAACAACATCTACCTCTCGGCCGACTTCAACTATTACAACAACATGTATCTCTCGATGAGCCCGATCTACCGTACCGACGCCGTAATCACGGGCGGCATGGCGCCCGGCGACATCGAACACCTGCGACGCCAGGAGAAGTTCGACTCGGCCTATACGCTCAATGCCAGTATCGGCAAGAACTGGTATATCCACCGCAAGTACACGCTGGGATTCAGCCTCGACGTCAAGAACATCCTCAACAATCAGGACATCAAGACCGGCGGCTATGAGCAGACACGCCTCTCGAAGAATACCGAGACCACCGTGACGACCTACCAGGCTTTCGACTCGAAGTATTTCTACATGTTCGGTACGACCTATTACCTCAATCTCTATTTCCGTTTCTGACGGCTGGACGAATAAAACATGAATGCTATGGATAAATTATTCAAATTGTTACTGGCGGCTGCCGAAGCCCTGTTTTTCACTGGCTGTTACAGCGATTACCTGAATCCGGGGCCGGCCAGGGTCTACACCCGCGCCGATTTCGAGGCGAAGGGACTGGAATACATTTCCGTCGGGGAGCTGAAGGCGCGCTTCCGGGCCGAGAATGCGGGTATGAACGACGGTGCCGTGGCGTCGTGGACGGTCGACGAGCCGCTGTTCACCTCGGGCAAGGTCATTTCGACCGACCGCTTCGGCAATGTCTACAAGTCGGTATACCTCTACGACGAGGCCTCCGAGTCGGCCATCGAGCTCAAGCTCAACACGGGCAACTACCTGTTCCATCCCGTCGGGCAGGTCGTCTACGTCGACCTCGAAGGGCTCGTGCTGGGGAACTACCGCGGCATGGTCAGCATCGGTACGACCTCCTATAATGCGAGCTATTCGAACGACAATATCGAGAGCAAGATCATGCAGGACGAGCACATCTTTTCGGGCGAACAGCAGCCGATGCTGAAGTCAGATACGCTGGTCGTCACGCGCGACAACTACCTGACTGTGCTGTCGGACGACGACCTCGGGCGCCTGGTTCGTTTCGAAGGGGTCGAGAGCCGCTTCGGCACGGCGCCGTGGGGCTATAAGAACACCTTTCCCAATTATTTCGCCAATTCCGTCTCCTACGACGTGAATTCCCCCGGGGGGGAGGATATCGACCAGTGGGCTACCTGGGCGACCATGCGTAAGCTCCCCGGTACGAATGCCGACGCGTTTTTCTACG
>DBGBEM010000103.1:0-2337 GCA_048477235.1 Muribaculaceae bacterium
CTACGAACGTGCCTGTTCCGCCCTTGGCGAAGTGGACTCCGGCGAGCTTGACATAGGCCGAACTCCATTTGCGGGCGGCGCTGTTGAAGTTCGGAATTGTGACATCGAAAGTCTTGATATCGGCCGGATTCGGCGAGCCGGTTATCGAGGCGTGGGTTGCCCACTCGCTCTCGTCGAGACGGTCGGGCTGCGGAGTTCCGTTATAATCGCCGAGTGCGCCGACCTGAAGCATACCCTGACGGCGTCCGATATAGAGTCCGGTCAGGTTAACATTGACCGCCTGTCCGACGGGATATTCCTGATAGAGGCGGCTCTTGTTGATGGAGAACATGAGGGCGCCGGTAGCATCCTGAGCGAAAAGCTGCTTGTAGACGTTGCCGCTCTGGTCGTTCGAGAATACGCGCACAGTGACAATCATGTCCTTGCCGTCGTCGGTCTGGCCGATCTGTTCGCAGTAGTTGAGATCGTCTTTCCAGTATTTGGCGAGCACCTGCTCTACGGTGACAGTGGCCTCAGGCACAGCGGGAACGTCGCCGCCGGGATTGTCGTCGATCCCTTCGAAGCCGATACAGTCGCTGAGGTCACGGATAAGGAGCTGCCAGTTGGTTCCGTAATAGCTGAGTATGCAGACGAGCGAACCTGTTCCCTTAGGCATGAGTTTCTGCGAGAATGTGGCGTAGTTACTCATTCTGAGAGTCATGCGGTTGCCATTTTCGTCGACGAGAGTGCGGTTGGTGCTCTCCGACGGGCTGCAGAATGTCAGTGTGCCTCCGCCCTGGAACGACACATTGTCGAGGCGGATAAGACGGCTCTGCATTCGGGCGATCTCCTGACCTGTCGTCATGGCCTGAATCTCGTCCATGGTGGTTGTCAGAGTGTCGACGAGCGACATATCGGGAAGCCCGTTGACCTGAGCGTGTTCCTTGAATTTATCGGAGTCGAGGAAGGTGACCTCGTAGCCGTCCTGATAGACTTCAGGCTCGCCGATCTGCTGCAGGCCGTTGTATTTGCCTATCGACATGCCGGTGAGGTCGATGACCACTTCCTGGCCGACCTTATAGTATTGCGACATATTCGACTCATTCAGCGAAATCGCCAGTGCGGCCGTTTCGTCCTGAATGATGAGGCTTTTGTAGACGTTGCCGCTGGCACAGTTGTTGGTGACGCGGCCGGCCACGATGATGTGCGAGCCGTCTTCACGGTCGCCGATTGTGACGGCATAGTTGCGGTCGTCCTGCCAGTAGGCTTCCTTTACCTCGGCAATGGTTGTATTGGCCTCGATTGTGGCGTGGGGAATCTCGACGGGGGGATAGTCGAGATCATTGTCGCAGCCGGTCAGCGACCAGAGCGCCGACGTGGCCACGAAAGCTGCCATGAGGGATTTATTGAGTTTCATTGTTTCAGATTGTTGGATTTGAGATTAGAAACGCACACCGACATTGAAGAACACTTTTATGCCCTGAGCATAGAAGTAGCGGTTGGGATACTTCGTGGTCGAATAGTTGGTGTAGTCGAAACGACCCTGCTGGTAGCCGTAGGTCATGATCTTGCGGTTGTTGAGGATGTTGTCGACGTTGAGATTCAGGTTGAGCGACACCTTTCGGTTGATATAGATGACCTTGCCTATCGAGGCGTTGAGCACGAAGGCGTCGTTGAGCTTCTCCTGCTCGGCGAGCTGCTCCATCTTGCTCTCGAGAAGTTCGAGTGTCGGCTGGTCGAAGCCCTGCCAGAGGTTGGGGAGCACTTCGTGGCGCACCGGCGAAAGGTTTACATAGGCGTTGTCCATCCACGATGCGTTGATGTTAAAGAACCACTGGTGGGGAGCGGCGTAGTCGATGCCGATGTTGACGGCCGTCTGAGGTGTTCCGCCGACGCGGAAGTTCTTAAGGTAGACGACCTGAGTGGTGTCGGGCTGTGCGCCGTTCTCGTAGGAGCGCGTTCCGGTCGGACGGTTCTTGTAGCGGTAGCTGGCGAAAGTTGCTGCGGCGCTGACAGTGATCGAGGGGGTGATCTTGTAGGCTGCGCCGATCTCGACGCCGGCATGGCGTTTGTGGGTTCCCTTGAGCACATAGTTCATGAACGTCGAATACTGGTCGTCGTAGAACGAAGTGCGCTCTGTCAGGTCGTACATCTCGGTCCAGAAACCGGTGATCGATCCGCGGAAACGGCGGTAGTTCCAGATATAGGCGATGTCACCCGAGACGATGCGCGAGGTTGTCAGACCGTCGATGGCGTCGTCCTTGATGCGCGGCGAAACGTAGCTGTATTCAAACAGCGGGGCGCGTGTCTCGTAGCCGGCGTGGGCTGCGATGAAGTTGTTACCGTCGATCTTATAGG
>DBGBEM010000104.1:0-6667 GCA_048477235.1 Muribaculaceae bacterium
CCACACGAGCGCTTCACCGTCGGCGCGGTCGGCGACGACAAACAGGAAGAGAATCAGCGTCGGCACTGTCAGCGTCATTCCGATGGCGGTCTCTATCATGGCGCGGCGCCGCATGGCGATTGTGAAGCGCAGGGCGTCGGCGGTTGTCATCGAGGGCAGATGGCTCTTGCGGAGTCTGACGAGCTCGACGAGCTTCATCGCCGATTCAAAGAGCAGAATGGCGACGAAGAGCAGCGTCAGCCACAGGGGCGCTTCGAGGTCTTTCATGCAGTAGAGCACGAGTGGTATCACTCCGATGTTGACAATCAGGAGTCGGCGCAGACGGCGCTCCAGGCGTTCGTGGAGTGTGCGGATCCGTTTCCCGTGTTTTTTTGGTTCGGGAGCGTTTATCTTCTGGTCTTTCCAGGCTGATTTCAAGCTTTCGACATCCATAGCTGTTATTGTTGAGAACGGTCGATAAGTTTCTGTTTAATGCGGCGCAGGCGTGTGGCCACGGTATTTCGGGCCAGGCCTGTCACTTCAGAGATTTCGTCGTAGGAATTCTCGTCGAGCCACATCATAATGAGAGCTTTTTCCATCGGGTCGAGCTGCGATATGAGGCGATACATCTCGCGCAGGTTTTCGGTGCGCCGTCCGTCGTCGCCGGGGATGTCGACAAGCGATTCTATCGGGGTGTTCAGGCTGTCGTGGCGGTGGTGGCGCCGGAAGAAGGTGACGCAGCTGTTGATGGCTATTCGGTAGAGCCATGTCGAGATGCGCGCTTCGCCGCGGAAGCTGTCCATAGCGCTCCAGATATTGGCGAGAGTTTCCTGATAGAGGTCGTTGAAATAGTCGACATCAGTGGCATACATATAGCAGACCTTGCAGATCAACTGCCGGTTTTCAGACACGAGGCTGTTGAACTGGGCCTCGCGCTGGCTGCTGTCGGTGGAAAAGGCCATTGCTGTCATGTTTCTATGCTATTTGTCGCAGCAGGGAGAAAATAGTGACACGCTTAAACGTTTTTTAACATACCGGGCAACTCTGCAAGGCTGTCGATAACAAAATCGACATCGGCCGACGCGGGCTGGGGGTGGATGTTGCGGCCTTTGTCGCGCAGCATGACGGTCAGCCAGCCGAGCGACCGCGGCTCTGCGAAGTCTTTGGCAGGATTGTCGCCTACCGAGACGAACAGATCGGCATCGATTCCTTCGGTATATCCGGCAAACTGTTTTCCTGAGCCCCCTGCGCTCCGCGGTGATGCGATCAGGGGCTCGCGGGTCAGATAGCGCCGCAGGCCGAGGGTGTCGATCTTGTTGCCCTGAGTTGTCGGACGTCCTTCGGTCAGGAGGCCTATGCCGCATCCCATATCGCGCAGTTCGGCGAGGGTTTTAGCGGTGGACTCAGGCAATTCTATCGCAGGGCGGCAGTTGCGGTAGAAATCAACCATCTCGCCGACCGGACGCCCGGTCAGTTTCGACGCCAGATCGAAAGCGGCAGGGAAGTCGCCTGTCGAAGTCAGAGCTCCGGGTGGAATATTGAAGTGGAGTTCGAGCTCGGAGAGGGCGGCGATGACAAAGTCGGCCTCGGGAAAGAGGGTGTCATCGAGGTCGAATACTATAAAGAATCTCAAAACAGTTCTCTGAGAACAGATACGACGCGGCGGATGTCGTCGTCGGTCAGCGACGAACCGCTGGGAAGGCAGAGCCCGGTGTCGAAGATGCGGCGGCCGGTGCCGTCGAGGGTCGACGGGGCGTCGGCATAGACGGGCTGCATTGTCATGGGGCGCCAGATCCGGCGCGACTCGATATTGGCGGCGGCAAGATGCTGACGCGCCTGCTCGGGGGTGACGCCCGATCCGGGGTCAATAATTATTGTGGTCAGCCAGAAGTTAGAGTTATAATGGGCCGACGGATTGTCGTGGACTCTCACGGCGGGGAGATCGGCGAGCAGATCGCGGTAAATGGCATGGATTTCGCGGCGCCGTCCGACGTGTTCGCGCACGACTTCCATCTGGGCGCAGCCTATACAGGCCGAAATGTTGCTCAGACGGTAGTTGTAGCCTATAACCTCGTGGTAATAGTAGGGGCGCGCCTCGCGGGCCTGAGTAGCGAGGAACTTAACTCTGTCGGCACTCTCTCTGTCGGGGCATATCAGCGCGCCTCCGCCCGAGGTTGTGATGACCTTGTTGCCGTTGAAGCTGAGACCGCCGTATAGTCCGAAAGTGCCGCACATCCGGCCGTTGAACTCCGAGCCGAGAGCTTCGGCGGCGTCTTCGATCAGCGGAATCTCATGCTCGTCGGCAATCATGCGGATTTCATCGATGCGCGCCGGCATACCGTAGAGATGGACTGCCATTATGGCCGCGGGTTTTACGGGACATTCCCCGATAGCGCGGCGGAGCAGCTCGGGCGACATGTTCCATGTCGAGCTTTCCGAGTCGACAAACCAGGGTTTCGCCCCGACATAAACAACCGGATTGGCGCTTGCGGCGAAAGTCAGATCCTGACAGATAACCGTGTCGCCGGGCTTTACGCCGGCCATTATCAGGGCCAGATGGAGGGCGGCGGTGCCGGCGCTGAGAGCGACGACATCCGGGGCGCCGAGATAGTTGGCAAGCAGTTTTTCGAAGCGGTCGACATCGGGCCCGAGCGGCACGATCCAGTCATCTTTAAGGGCCTCTTCGATATATTTCATCTCTGTGCCCGACGGATGGGGCCGCGAGAGCATTATTCGCTTGTTTTTCATTGTCTTATCGTCCGATACAGTGATATTCGAATCCGTTTTCGCGAAGTTCGTCGGGGTCGTAGATGTTTCTGCCGTCGACGACGAGATTTCCTTTCATGGCTTTCGCGACGACCCGCCACGAGGGCATTCTGAGCTGTTTCCATTCGGTCATCAGCGCCACGGCGTCGGCATCGACAACGGCATCGTATAAGTCAGACGCATATTCGACCGTGTCTCCGAGGCGCCGACGGGCTTCATCGGTGGCGACAGGGTCGTAGACTCTGACAGAGGCGCCCTCTGACAACAGACGGTCGATTACGACCAGAGCCGGGGCCTCGCGCATGTCGTCAGTCTCGGGCTTGAACGAAAGTCCCCATATCGCAATCCGCTTTCCTTTGACAGAACCGCCTAGCCCGCGTCTGATCTTTTCGAAGACAATCGCTTTCTGGCGGTTGTTGACGTTTTCGACGGCCTCGATGACGTTCATGGAATATCCGGCGTCGCGGGCTGTCTTTATCAGCGCTTTGACATCTTTCGGAAAGCATGAGCCGCCATAGCCGCAGCCGGGGTAGAGAAATTTTGTTCCGATGCGGGCGTCGGTTCCGATTCCTTTGCGCACCATCGCGACGTCGGCGCCGACAAGCTCGCAGAGGTTGGCGATGTCGTTCATGAACGATATTCTGGTGGCAAGCATCGAGTTTGCGGCGTATTTGGTCATTTCGGCCGACGCTATGTCCATGAAAATAACGCGATAGCTGTTGATCATGAACGGACGGTAGATGCGCTCCATGAGTTTTCGTCCACGTTCGCCCTCGACTCCGACAACGACGCGGTCGGGCGACATGAAGTCTTTGATCGCCGCTCCTTCTTTGAGAAATTCAGGATTCGAGGCGACTTCGAAAGGAATATTGATGCCTCGGCGCTCGAGCTCTTTTTCGATTGTCTCGCGCACACGCAGTGACGAACCTACGGGGACGGTCGATTTGGTGACAAAGAGGGTGTAGCGGTTTATCAGTCGTCCGAATTCGGCGGCCACGTTGAGCACATATCTCAGGTCGGCAGATCCGTCTTCGTCGGAGGGGGTGCCGACGGCGCAGAAAACAACGTCGACATCGTCGATGACGTCGGCCAGCGATGAGGTGAATTTAAGACGCCCCTCGGCGCTGTTGCGTTTGACCAGTTCGGCAAGACCCGGTTCGTAGATGGGTATCTCGCCGCGACGAAGCGCCTCGATTTTGTCGGCATCGATGTCGACACACGTGGTTGAGATTCCCATCTCGGCAAAGCAAGTTCCGGAAACGAGTCCTACATATCCGGTTCCGACGATAGCGATATTCATATATATTAAAGGTGCCTTGTTGGATTAGCGGCTGCAAAGATACGGAAATTTCCTCAGTGGCCGAAGAAAAAACGCCATCCGAAGTTTCGCCGGCAGGCGACTGTGGAAGGCGTTGATTCAGTTGTTTCCGGCGGTCAGTTGAGCAGCAGTCCGCTCAGGCCGGGCACCGACAGGCGCGGTTCGGCCGAATAACTGTGGGCGAATTGACGGATAAAGTCAAGTGTCGACTTCCGGGGCCCGGGGTGTGAGGCGCTGTCAGATTGCCGGGAGGCTGTTTGAGGGGCCATTTTTGATTCTGTGGGGATAGTTAAAAGTTGAGTAGAGATTTTCTTCATGGGCAAGTGTTTTTGGAGAGTTATCATTGATAAAACGCTTGTTATGGCCTTTTATTATGCCGGAAGAATGAAAAAATCTTACTTTCGGGCAGATTGTGTTTATTGCATCGCGAGGGTTAAATAGTGTTAATTGAAGCTGCGGGCCTTTGACAGTTTCGACTGAAATGTCTAACTTTGTATTAACAACGTTGGACAATCAACGCGAACTATTTACTTTAACCTAACCAAACCGAACTCTGCCTATTGATTGACATTACTCTAACCATCTAAAAACAAGGAAAGTAATGCAGAATATGACTAAGCTCACCGATGAACAGCTGGTGGTAGCTTATGCCAATGGCGACAATAAGGCTTTTGACGTTTTACTGACACGTCATCAGAACAGAGTCTTTACCTATATCATGTCGTTTGTCAAAGACGAAGACGTTGCCAACGACGTCTTTCAGGATACCTTTATCAAGGCTGTCACGACAATCCGACAGGGACGCTACACCGAAAACGGCAAGTTCCGCGCGTGGATAACACGCATAGCCCATAATGTTGTCATCGATCATTTCCGTCAGGTGAAGAATGCTGCGCTCGTGAGCGCCGACGACGCCGAAGACAATGTGCTGAACGATCCGACTCTCTGCGATGCGTCGATAGAAGATCTCATGATATGGCGTCAGGTCAATGCCGATCTCCGAAAGCTCATCCATGCCCTTCCCGAAACTCAGCGGCGCGTTGTCCTGATGCGTTATTACCGCGATATGTCGTTCAAGGAGATAGCCGAGGAAACAGGCGTCAGCATAAACACCGCTCTGGGCCGCATGCGCTATGCTCTTCTCAATATCCGCCGCATGGCCAAGGAGAACAACATAGCTCTTTCGCTGTAACCACGGATGGCTCGTATCAGGCTGTTCATATATATAATTTTATTTACAATATTGCCGGCTGCCGCGGGCGTCTTTGACGCGACCTCGGCAGTCCGCCTTCTCTTTAACGCAGAGTCGCGCGCGGCTTCCGACCCGGATGTTTATGCCGGAGTGCTTGTCAGGCTCGACAATGAAGAGCGCGGACTCGCCACCCTTGCCGAAGCGCAGGCCAGGATTTTCGGGCGCCGCGGCGACATTGTGATCTGCTGTGTCCCGGTAGCGAATCTCGACATCATCGACGAGGGGGACGGACTGATGACAGCCTCGCTCGCCGCGCAGGCCACGACACTTCTCGACGTGGCGCTCTCTACGTCCGGCGTTAACCTTGTCCATCGCGGCGCCGGGCCTCTGCAGCAGGGCTACGACGGGACAGGGGTAGTAGTCGGTTTCGCCGATCAGGGATTCGACAGCAATCATCCGGCGTTTAAAGATGCCGTTGCGAAATATGTCAACTACAATACTACGACTGCGACCCGCATAGAAGTTGATCCGGCGCACGGGCTGTATGCCGATGCCGCGGCCCATTACCACGCAACACATGTTGGCGGTATTCTCGCAGGTCGCAAGACCGCCTGTTCGCCTTATTACGGAGCGGCTTTCGGAGCCGAGATAATCGCGACGACAAGCGATCTCAACGACGTAGGCATTCTTGCCGGGGTCGACGATATAATAGCCTACGCCGCTGAGTGCGGAAAACCGGCCGTAGTCAACATGTCGCTCGGCAGCTATATCGGGCCGCATGACGGAACGTCGCTTTTCAACCAGTATATGGCCATGCAGGCCGAAGAGGCTGTCATCTGTGTGTCGGCCGGAAACGAAGGCCTCAGCCGACGGTCGTTGCGCTGCCGCCTTGACGGCGATCGCCGCGTGCGCACGACTATCGCCTCTACCGACAATCTGACGCTCAACGGAATCGTCGATATATGGGCCTCCGACAGCCGGGAAATAGAGTTCGCTTTCGGCGTATGGGATGAGGTTGACAGGACGTGGCTCGGTTTCACTGACTGGGTATCGTCGAACACCATAATATATAGTGACGTAAAACCTCTGGCAGGGGTTTATCAGGGTTCGGTTGCCGTTGCTTCGGAGGTGAATCCGAATAACGGCCGGGCGCATATCTGCCTCGAAGTGGCGCTGACAACTGAAAAGCTCTCTGAACAGGGAAAATGGGCCCGTTATCATCTCGGCCTGATGGTGCGCGGCCACGAGGGGCAGACTGTCGATCTCTATGCCGACGGCTCGCCGCTCTTTTTCAGGGCTATTTCGGGCGCGCCGGGTTTCCTCGACGGCAATGCCGAAATGAGCATAAGCGATTTAGCCTGCACCCCCGGCGTTATCGCTGTAGGAATGATGAACGACCGTGCCGTGTGGCC
>DBGBEM010000105.1:0-6311 GCA_048477235.1 Muribaculaceae bacterium
AAGCCGTTTATTCAGACGATGGAGAGATTGTCTCAAAAGTCGACGTGCTCGGACGCCGTGTCGCCGACAATACCCGTGGAGTTGTAATCATCACCCGCCGCGTTGCTGACGGCTCGCTACGCGCTTCGAAGATTTTGCAATAGTGTTGCACTGTTTTTTTGCGACCTTTGCACTGAACAAAACAATATCATCATGCAAGAATATATAATTCCATTCGTCAGCCTGCTTCTCGAGATGGCTCCATATCTGTTGCTGGGTTTTCTCGTGGCCGGGCTGCTTCATGCTTTTGTGCCGCCATCGTTTTTCAGCCGCCATCTCAGCGGCCCGGGATTCCGTCCGGTTGTCAATTCGGCTCTGATGGGTGTGCCTCTGCCGCTCTGTTCATGCGGCGTCATACCGACAGCCATGGGGCTACGCAAGAGCGGGGCGTCGCGCGGCGCCACAGTCTCTTTTCTGATCTCAACCCCTCAGACCGGTGTGGACTCCATATTGGCCACAGCCGCTACGATGGGATTGCCTATGGCTCTGATGCGCCCGGTCATAGCTTTTGTCACTGCCATTTTCGGAGGATCGCTGGTTTCGCGTTTCTGCCCTGAGCCTGCTCAGGCAAAGACTGTCGCCGCTGTCGCCGACGAGCGGCGACACGGTTTCGCGGCCCGCATTGCCGACGCTCTCCACTATGGCTTTGTCGACATGATGCAGGATGTCGGCAAATGGCTCACGATCGGTCTCGTCCTTGCCGGGATAATAGCCGTGGCTGTCCCTGACGGCTTTCTGACGGGGTTGCGCGATTATCCGCTGCTCAACATGCTTCTGATTCTTGTTGTGGCGGTGCCGATGTATGTTTGTGCCACCGGTTCGATTCCCGTAGCTATGGCGCTGATGCTCAAAGGTCTTTCGCCCGGCGCGGCACTGGTGTTCCTTATGGCCGGCCCGGCGACCAATGCCGCCGCCATGATTGTTATCGGAAAGGCTCTCGACCGGCGCGCCATGGTGCTCTACACACTGTCAATTGTTTTGGGAGCGATAGTTTTCGGTCTCGTGATCGACTATCTTCTTCCGGCGAGCTGGTTCGCTTTGTCGTCGGCCGGCGATGCATGCTGCGAGATGGACGCTTTTCCATGGTGGAAAATACTTTGTGCCGTTATCTTTGTTATTCTTCTTATAAACGCCATGTTACATAAACATCAACACCATCACGAGGCATCGGTGTCGGATTCCGACGCAGCCTGCTTCATAGTCAAGGGAATGCAGTGTAACCATTGCAAAGCCTCTGTAGAGCGCACCGTCGGCGCTATCGACGGTGTGACCTCGGTAGATGTCAATCTCGCCGACGGCACGGTAACCGTTTCGGGCAATGTCGATCCGGCTACGGTTGTCGAACAGGTCGAGGGGCTCGGATTCAATTGTTCTCCGGCCGATGACAGACATTGAAGAGCGTCTTGAGGCGCACGGCATACGTCCGACCGCGATACGCATTATGGTTCTCCGCGCTATGCTTTCAGAGAACCGCGCGTTGAGCCAGACCGATATCGAGTCGCTGCTCCAGACGGTTGACCGCTCTACGGTTTCGCGGACGCTGTCGGTATTCGTCGAACACCATCTGGCCCACAGTTTTGTCGGGCCGGATGGCATAACCTTCTATGCCGTATGTCCGTCGGCTGAGCATAGCGACGTCCATGCCCATTTCACCTGTCTGCGCTGCCGCCGGACAACGTGTCTCAGAGAGCTGCCCGTTCCGGCGGTTTCGCTCCCCGTCGGCTACAGGGCTACGTCTGTGTCATATCTGATAACGGGTTACTGCCCTGATTGCCGCTGATTTCCGACGCCTGATTCCGAGAGCTAAATTGTTAAAGCCGACAAACAAAATTTGTTAACGGGTTGTTATAGTAGCAAAGAAAAGAAATAATCACTTTGTTCACTAAAACTTATTTATTATGAAAGCTCTCAATGTTCACTTTTTCGGCGAGACCCGCGCCTGGTGGGTTGTTCTTCTCGTTGGTATAATGATGGTGCTTTGCGGTTTTGCCTATTGGTTCTGGCCTGTCGCAGGCTATGCCATTGCATCGCAGATTTTCGGATGGCTGCTCGTTCTGACGGGCATCGTTCAGCTCTGTGTAGGCTCCGGCCCTGACCGCGCACGTGGATGGGGGTGGTGGATAGCCGGAGGCATCATAGACCTGTTCATAGGATTCATGCTTGTCAGAAGCATTGTCCTGTCAGAGGCCGTGTTCCCCTATTTTATCGCTTTCATTTTCATCTACTGGGGTATCAGCCAGCTGATGTCGTCCGTTGCCGGCAGCAACCGCCGCTACTGGTGGCTCTATCTCATCAACGGAGTGTTGATGCTGATGATCGGTTTCTTCTTCATCGAGGCCGGCTGGGTCGGCGATATGGAGATGACCTCGTTCCTGACCTCTCTGGCATTCATCTACTGGGGATTCACGATCGCCATGACCTCATACGACATGAAGCCCGCTAATAAAGTCGAATAAGTTTCCAATACAGTATATCATTTCTTGCCGGCCGTCCGAATCTGCTGTTTCGGGCGGCCGGCCCGTTTTTGCGGTCGCCTGACAACTCTTTGACCTCCTGATTTGTTAATTAAACAGAATAACGAACACCTATTTTTCAACAGAGATTAAAATGAAACGTTTATTTGGAATATTTGCTGTGGTGTCACTGCTTGTCGCAGTTGTCGGATGTTCATCGGCCTATAATCTGGCCCAGAAGTTGCGCGGCGCCTGGAGTTCGGTGCCCGAGCGTCTGATCGACACCGACGCCAGTTCTGCGACGATTATCGAGACTTATGCTTTTACTCCGCTCGACAGTGTGAAGGACGGCGGCCTGATTCAGCTGACGTCGCTGATGTCGGTGACGGGTGCCGTGCAGGGTACGCCAGGCATCAGCACACCTGTAAGCCTGACGGCAAGCGGCTATGCCACTGTCAGTGGAAAATGGACGGCAACGTCGTCGGAAGCTGTCGAGATTACCCTCGATATGTCGACGCTCGTTGTCAATGTCGATCCTGAGGCTGTGCTGATCTCGACAAATATTTCCGATGATGTCGACAACGCTCTCACCGAGCAACTCAGGCCGCAGTTTGCCAGAAGTGTCAGGGGTCAGCTGCTGAAAGCCGCCACCGAGCGATATTCCGGCGTCATGAAACTCAGTGATGTCAAAATCATCGACGATACGACCCTGAAATTCAAACTTAACAAGAATCCTTACACGCTGACGCGTCAGCCCGAATGATTATGCGTAAATTATTATTGTTTTTGGTATTGGCTGCCGCCATGTTGACGGCACGCGCCCAGTCAGACACTCTGTCGGTCGATACCCTTCATTACCGTATGAACTATCACTGGGGGTTTATCAACAAGACTGCCGGCGAGGGCAACGTCGTCACCCGTGCCTCGGGAGATACTGTCAGTGTTTCTTTTTCCGCACGCAGTATTCCGTGGGGCGGCCGGTTGTATTCGATTAAAGATTCTCTGGTGGCAACCCTGAAGAGCACCCCTTCGCTTTCAGAAGATGTCATCTATGAGAACGGCACTTATACCAAACCGACGGTCTCAGTCGGCCCGGACGGCGTTCTTAATGTCCAGCGCAATTATCCCTACAAAAATATCATGGGGAAGGGGACTCTAAGCGCTTCCGACGCCACTATGCAGGCCATTACGATAACGGCCGATATGCTGAGCCTGTTCAAATGGGGCTCGGTGTTCGATTTCGACTCCATGCAGCCCGGTCAGCTCCGGGATGTGGTAATAACGGGCGCCGATCCGGGGAAGCTTCAGGTCCGCTATAACGGCAAGACGAATCTCCAGCTCGACGGAGTGACACTGCCGGTCTATTCCATCGTTTTCACTTTCGAATATGAGGGCGCGATGTCGGACTACCCGGTGACAGCCTATATCGGGACACCGAAGATGATTCCCGTGTTCTTCTCGGCTGATCTCAAGATAGGCCACGTTGAGATGGTTCTTGAAAATGTCGGCGAGCTTCTTTCGGAATGCCACAATGAAGCACGGGCGTCGACCGATGGCCGACGCCCGCTCTAAATCGGGGGATATTAGCCGCTGATCAGCGACGGACCTTTCGCGCGGAGCCGTTGCTGAGAAGCTCGATCACTGTCTGCCCTTCGGCAGGCTTGTTCAGCCGCTGACCCTGAAGATTGTAGACAGCGACAACTTCGGCAACTCCGTTATCTATGGCAGTCTGCCCGATAGAGGCGACTTCCATTACCTGAAAAGCGGGACGGACAAGCTGGGTCTGCGAATTGCCGGCCGCATCGGTGAGGGTAATCCGCAGGTCGAACCATCCCAAATGGGCTTTTTCGTCGACTTTCGGGAGATTGCCGATGAAATGGCGGCCGAATCCGGGAATGTTGGCCCATTCGGGTTTTTCGGTCATGGATATCTCCTTGTAATTGTCGCTTCGGTAGGGTGCGTATTCCATCTTCACCTCAGGAGCGTCGAGGGTCATGTCGTAGTTGCCTGTGATCGGATTCATGTGGAGGTCGGTGGCAGCTATCTCAACAAATCCTGCGGCGGCCTCATCGGCAGTGGCAAACGACTGGACTACTGCCTCTTCTGCGTTGAGCGTTCTCATGGCGCAGAGCACCGGCGGCTCGTAGTCGTCGCGCGACGTGTCGTATTCCGTGTGACAGGTGTTCAGACCCGCAACGCCATCGGGCGTCACAAAATTGTCGTTTGCAATGTCAACCTCGATTTTCCCTTCGCCAAGGGGATTCTCCCACCAGCTGTTGAAGAGATCTCCAAGAGTTTCAAAGCCGCCGACGATGCTCTCGCCGTTGAGTCTGACGCCGATTGAGGTGTGCATGGCGTCGACAGAGCGATATTCTCCGAGGCGTCCTGCCGAGGCAAACGCAAACTGATAATTGCCTTTTTTCCAGGGCATTGGCCGGAACACCGTTATTGGCATCGAAGCGCCGTAGGCCATATCGGGAGCCGTTTTGATGGCAAAGCGTTCGTCGAGTTTTCCTACAACATCACCGTCGTAGTTATAGAAACTGTTATAAGTGAAGTCGCTCGACGGCAGTGTTGCATAGCGGGTTACGCTCTTGTCGGTGCCAACCACGATTTTGTTGCCTTCGACATACATATCGTCTTTATCTTCGAGGACAGCCACGGCGCATGCAATATCAAATACACCGTTAGGTTTCTTGCAGATGTGCAATACATTGTTGTTAACGCCGAGATCCCCTGATGAATATAAATCTGAAAGACTAAACGCGCCTATAATCCCGTCTTGTATAGTATAGTAGTGCTGACAGACATAGTCCTTGATTTCAATGGCAAACTCATCATTAGGATCTATAGACTGCACGTGAGGGGTCTCGATGATTTTTTCTTCGACTGTGACATAGTCGGCAGGATCGTTGACGATGGTCTGCGTTTTGTTCTCGGCGGCATATTGGGCTACAAAATGATTGCCGCTGGCGTCGGAGAAGCAATCGACATGTCCTGCCGTGAAATTAACAGTTGGAGATAGCCATACACTGTAGTTGCGCTCCGACAGAGATGACACTGTTCCGTCGTCAAGCGTGTAACTGAAGTTGTTGCTAGCAAATACGGCCTCGCATGTTCCTTTATAAAACAATAATAAATCGATGTTTCCGGTCATATCGGCGTAATTGCCCGGGATGAGGATTGTGGAATAGTCGGTGGCGGGGTCGTAGATGTCGCTCGCAATCGGCTCACCATCTTTGTTCACGACCTTGAACACAATATGGTTGGTACATTCGGCGATGTCGAAATCAAGTGTCATATCGCCATTTACAGTCACATTGTCATGGCAGATGACTTTCATTCCCTCGGGAGTCTCTATATATGTCACTATATTGTATGTCCCCGCTTTTATACCTTCGAAATTATAGGCACTCGTTTCATGGTCGAAGAATCCCATCTCCCAGGCGTCAGGCATGCCGTCGATAGTGGCGTCATAGGCGGAAGCTGTGAAAAATGGGATTTGTTCAGCTTCTTCTGACGAATCATATCTGAGGTTGACGGTCACATTATAACCGGCCTCGTCTGCGCGAGATGCCCGCTGTGCTTTGTAAGCGGCTATAGCTTCATCGCGGGAGAATCCGTTTGTTCTGTTGACAGCTTTTTTTCCTTGCGACATTCGGTCGACGATTTTCTGATAACGTGCCGGAACTTCAAGCTTTTGCACGATAGGCTTGAATGCGTGAGCCGGAATTGTGGCTGCGAAAGCAAGCAGCGCTGAGAGGGAGTAGCGAAGTAATGTTTTCACAATAAGGTTTAGTTAAAAATGAATAGTAAGAT
>DBGBEM010000106.1:0-1213 GCA_048477235.1 Muribaculaceae bacterium
CACCACGGCGCAGGACAACGATTTCTTCTACGGCAAGGTCTACGCTTCGGGCACGGCGCGCATTTCGGGCGACAAGGGCGCCGTCAATATGGACATCGCCGCCTCCACCGACGACCATTCGTCGTTCTTCATGCCGCTGTCCAGCAAGTCCAATATATCGAGCGCCGACTTCGTGACCTTCAGGGAACCGGCCAGGGTCGATACGGTCGACAACCTCGCCCGCAAGAAGATGATGTTCGAACGCAAGCGGCAGCAGAAGTCCGACGCCGGCAGCCAGATGGATATCTCGCTGGCGCTGAACGTGCGGCCGGGCGTCGAGGTCGAACTCACCGTCTCGGGCAACACGCTCCGGGCGCGCGGCGACGGTACGCTCAACCTGCAGATCAACCCCCGTTCCAACGTCTTCGAGATGTACGGCGACTATACCATCACCGAAGGGAGCTTCCTCTTCTCGCTGCAGAACATCATCAACAAGCGGTTCGTCATCGAGAACGGCTCCACGATCCAGTGGACGGGCTCGCCGATGGACGCCATGCTCAACATCAACGCCATCTATAAGCTCAAGGCGTCGTTGCAGCCCCTGTTGCAGGGTACGTCCGACAACCTCACGGCCGACCGTTCGGTGCCCGTGGAGTGCGTCATCCACCTCGGCGAGCGGCTTTCCAACCCGGCCGTCACCTTCGACGTGCATGTCCCCGGCACCGACCCCGAGACGCAGACCGTGATCGCCAATGCCCTCACCACGCCCGAGACGGTCGATACGCAGTTCGCCTACCTCCTGCTGTTCAACAGCTTCATGGGCGAGAACAGTTCGTCGTCGTCGAACATCGGCACCTCGGTCTCGGCTGCCACGGGTTTGGAATTCGTGTCGAACATGGTGAGCAACTGGCTTTCGTCGTCGGACTACAACGTGGTGATCCGCTACCGGCCCAAGTCGGAGCTGACGAGCGACGAGGTGGATTTCGGGCTCTCGAAGAGCCTCATCAACAACCGCCTGTTCGTCGAGGTCGAGGGCAACTACCTGATCGACAACAAGCAGGCGACGGTGAACAACAACTCGATGTCCAACTTCATGGGCGAGGCTTACATCACCTACCTGATCGACCGCGCCGGAACGCTCAAGCTGAAAGCCTTCACGCAGACGATCGACCGTTTCGACGAGAACCAGGGTTTGCAGGAGACCGGCATCGGCGTCTACTTCAAGGAGGATTTC
>DBGBEM010000107.1:0-5210 GCA_048477235.1 Muribaculaceae bacterium
GCTTGAGTTCGAGCATCTCGCGGAACCATTCGTCACGGTCTTTCCCGTCGGCATAGCCGAAGAGCGGGCTGAGAAACATAACAAGCAGAAGAGTTATATTTAATATCGGCTTCATTCTGAGAATTATTATTCGTTAATTACAACGATTCCGACGACAGAGTTGTTGACACCGAATATTCGGCGGGGTCGACACCGTCGGAATACATTTCGTCGTAGACGTCGCTCTGATCGAGATCATCAATAAAATAGTGGTTCATGAAATCGTCGTTGCTGACCGCGGCGGTAAGCACCTCGTTTCCTCCGACACTGAGATCGGCGGTTCCGGAGGATATGCGGCCGAATATGTGCATCATGCACCACACTCCGGCAAACATGGCGGCCATATAGACGTAGGGGCGCAGCCGCATCCACAGATTCGGGCGCACCTTCACCGCAGGCGTGGCGGCGGCTTCGCCTTCCCATGGCTGACGCGGAAGCGACGCCTCCATCCGGGCGGCGAAATCGCTGAAGTAGCCGTCGGGCACGGTCATGCCGGTGTGGCGGGCATTGCGTTCGAGAATATTATCGTTGTTTTCCATTCGGATTATCTTTTCTGAAATGTTAGACACAGCGGATAGCCAAAGGTTTATTCCTCTCTCAAAAAATCTTCGATTTTCTTTACGGCATGATGATATGAAGCCTTCAGAGCGCCCACCGACGTTCCGACAATCTCACTGATGTCTTCATATTTCATTTCGTCGAAATAGCGCATATTGAAGACAAGGCGCTGTTTCTCAGGCAGCATGGCAACTGCCTTGCGGAGCTTGAGCGCGAGAGCATCGCCGTCGATCATAGTGTCGGCTTCTATGCGGGCTGACGCACTGCTTTCAGGATCGTCGAGCGAAAGCGTCTGACGGCGTTTCTCTCGTTCGAGAAATGTCAGGCTTTCGTTGATGGCTATTTTGTGGAGCCAGGTCGAGAGTCGGGCATCGCCACGGAAGTTCTCGAGACTCTGCCACGCCTTCATAAAAGTGTTCTGAAGCAGATCGTTGGCATCGTCGTGGTTGTCGACGAGACGTCGTATCTGCCAGTATAGCGGCTCGGTGTAAGCTCTTATGGCCTCGCCGAAGGCTTCGCGCGCACGCGAGGGGTCGCGCAGGCGCTCTTCGAGGTCGGGAGCTACGGCTGGTTGTTTCGGCATATTGGCTTTAGGGATGAGTCGTTACGGTTTGTGGATGTGGGGCGTCACTTGTCGGCATCGGCATCTTCGGTGTCGGGAGCCGGCTCGACGCGTATCAGCTCGAGGCGTGTTGCGCTGCGGCGCGTCACAGTGAAGGCCAGCGGGCCAAGGATTACGGTCTGCCCCTCCTCGGGAATAGCGCCGGTATTGAAAAGTATATATCCGGCGAGGGTCTGATAATCGTCTTCCTCGGGAATGTCGAGACGATAATCTTCGCGCAGCGTGCGAACCTCTATGCGGCCCGAAAACTCATATACTCCGGGGGCGAGTTCGCGGGCTTCGGCTACGTCGGCGTCGTGCTCGTCGCGTATGTCTCCGAAGATTTCCTCCACAAGGTCTTCGAGGGTGATAAGGCCGGAGGTGCCTCCGAACTCGTCGACGACAATAGCCACCGACCGCTTTTCGTTGAGCAGGCGGCGCATCATTTTGTTGGCAAGCAATGTCTCTGGAGCATAGACTACCGGCTTCAGCCGCTCCTTCCAGTCGACGGCGGTGTCGAAGAGCTCGCTGACATGGATATATCCGACAACATTGTCGATGTCCTCGCGGTAGACGATGATTTTCGAGCGGCCGCTTTCGGTGAACAGTTCGCTGAGGCTTTCGCGCGTGGTCTCGTCGATATCGACTGCGACAATCTCGTTGCGAGGCACCATGCAGTCGCGCAGAATGGTCTTCGAGAAATCGAGAGCGTTATGGAACATCTTGACTTCGTCTTCAACCTCATCTTCCTGAGGCGTCTTGACATCGTCGAGCGTGCGGTCGAGATAGCTGTTGAGATCGCTGACCGACAAAGCCCCGAGCGGAGCTTTCTCCGATTTCACGCCTGCCAGACGCATCAGCGCCTTGCTGATCCACGATGTGAAGGCGCTTATCGGATAAAGAATCAGATAAAACAGAAAAACCGGGATTGCAAAGAGTTTCAGCGACGTGTTCGGATTGATGCGGAACACGCTCTTCGGGAAAAACTCCCCCATCAGCAGTATGACCAGTGTCGACACCAGCGTCGAGATCAGCAGCAGCAGTCCCTGATTGAGATTATAGCGGGCCAGCCAGTAGTGTTCGATAAGCTCGGCGGCTCCCATGCCGTAGATGACGAGCATGACATTGTTGCCGACAAGAATTGTCGATATGAACAGTTCCTGATGTCCGTAGAACAGACCGACAATACGGCCTATAAGGCCGCCTTTCTTCACATCAAGGCCCATAACCACACGGTCGCCGGTAATATAGGCGATCTCGGTGCCCGAAAACAGGGCCGAAAACGCCAGCGACACGAGTGCCACGATGAGCCATGTGATCCAATCCATAACGTTACGATATTATATTAATGTGTCTTCAGTTGACTTGCGGGGAAGATTCCGCTGACGCGGCGAATCTCGTAGGATGTCAGCCGCTCGTTGGCGTTGAAGCCATAACCCTCAAGAGTTCTGTCGGGACGCTCCACGCGCATGAACGAATCGCTGTAGACCTTATGGGTCGACTGATCCCAGAAGAGCTGATTCGTTCTGAAACGGGTTTTCTCGACTGTCGATATGTCGATATTGCCGTCGAGCTGCCAGAGCTGCTGCTGCCTGAAATAGATGGCCGAGTCGCATGTCACGGTTGCGACCTGATGCATATAGTCGTCGAATTTCACGAGCTTAAGCCCGTTCGGGAACCGCCAGTAGGGACGTTTGGCCTCGTCGTACATCAGCCACAGCGGGGTCGTTATCTGGTAGCGCGTGATACCGCTGTCGCTGATAAGAGTCCTGACGTCGCGCGTGAGCATTGTCGGCGTTGTCTCGGGATTGACAACAAAGCCAACCGAGCCGATATGGCTCTCCTGACGGCATCCGGCGACAAGCACCACGATGGCGGCGATAATGATTGTTCGCGTCAGTCTGACCACAGGCTACAGGCTGCTGCGTTCAGCGCAACTTGCTCTGCATGAACCAGAGCTGGTTGAAGTTGACGCCGAGGCGTATGTTGAAATAGTTCTCTGTCACCAGCGCCTGAGGCGTACAGCTGCGATGAATCCAGTCAAAACCGAGGTTTATCACCGTTTTGCCGCCCGGAGCAGGGAATCCGAAGCCGCATGAAAGCCCATATTCACGGACGTGATTGGTTCCGATCTCCATATAGTCGCGGGCCCAGTGGCCGCCGAGGCGATAGGTTATACGTCTGAGATAACCGCCGCGCTGAGCAGGAGTATAGGCGGCGCCGAGACCGACGCGGTAGCGGTCGCAGAATGTTGTCGAGGTGAAATCCTCCTGATGGCCTATCTTGGCTTTCGACCAGGGCTGATAGGTAAAATCGGCCTCGACGAAGAGCGCGCGGTTCCATTCATACGCAATACCGGCGCCCCATGTGTCGGGAATCGAGAAGCGGTTGCGTATCGATGCATAGCCTATGGTGTCGGGAGCGGCGTCACTGTTGATGTCGTATTTCTGCACCCATGTGTGGCCGAGAAGGGTCTTGCCGGGCGAATAGGTCAGACCGGCCGACAGTGCGTGACGCCGGTTGATTTCGAGACGATACTGAATGCCGAAGTCGAGATGATAGTCGCGGACCTGGATAATCTGCTCGAACAGAGAGGTGGAAGAGGTGTTGGTGTGGGCATAGACATCGTTGTATGTCGTTCCGAAGAGATAGCCGATATTGGCGCCGACGCTCAGGCCTTTGACAATGCGTCCGGCGAAACCGAGATACAGAATGTTGAGGCCGCCCGTTCCTTCGTGGGCACTGCTGCCGTTATCGATTTTCGAACCGAAGCTGTAGCCAACCGATGAATATGGCAGCAGGCCTATGCTCATTCCGAAACGGCGCGCGATGGGGAACTGCATATTGATATAGTCGAGGCCGCCCCCCAAGCTGTTTTCTTTGTCGGAACCTTCGCGGCGGCTCACCGATGTGAAGTCAAATCCCATGTCGAAAAGGAACGTCAGCGAATCGATGGCGGCGTATGAGGCCGGATTCATTGCATTGATCTGGCGCCCCGACTGCATGGCATAGCCTACGCCGCCCATCTGGCGCTGGGCCGACGACGCATTATCGTTGAGCAGGCCGTAGCCGAACCGCGAATAGGGGCTGCCTATGCTCTGCTGGGCCAACCCTGTCAGGGCCGACGCTATCAGCGCCAGAGCGGCAATTGTCAGTCTGAATGTTTTATGCTTCATTGTAGTTCAATATGCTGTTTAAGCCCAGTCCCGTCAGGTTGTCACAGCAGACAACGTCGACGTTCCGGGGAATACTGTTGTTGACGATATCGGAATATCCGCCGGTCAGCACGATAGTAGTGTCGGCCGGACAGAGCGATTTATAGTAGAGAAGTTCTCCGACAGTGCCGGCTACAGCGCCGCGCGACATGGCAGCGGCGGTGTCGCGGCCTGTCCATTCAAGACCGTCGAGCGGGCCTGTGGCCTCGGCCGTTACGGCAGGGAGCAGCGACGTATGGTCGTGGAGGGCGTCGAGACGCATTCCCACTCCCGCCGATATGACCCCTCCGCAAAAACGATTGCCGGCGTCGACGAAGTCGAATGTCGAAGCCGTTCCGAGGTCGCCGACAAGCAGCGGCCCGCGGCCGACAACCGAGCGCGCTCCGACGGCGGCCGCGATGCGGTCGGCTCCGAGGCGCGAGATGTCGTATCGCGAGAAGTCAAGCGGAGTCGGTGTGTCTGCCGAAAGTCTTACATACCGGCGCCCCAAAGTCCGGGCAGCCTCTTCGGCTTCGGCGGCTACAGGCGCCACGGCGCTGAGAATGACTCCGTCGAAACGCTTGCCGCCGGCAAAACGGCAGAGCTCGTCAGCCGTCATATCAGCCACGGTGACGGCATCGGCGGCCCGGCCGTCGTCCCAGAGGGTCAGCTTCGTCGATGAGTTTCCGCGGTCGATAGTGAGATTCATACCGGCTTATTTCTTTTTGTTTCCAAGTTCTTTGGCGGCCACACGCGGCTTCATGATAGAAGTGTAGACGAGCAGGGCGCCTCCGGCAAGGGTGAACGCGATCCAGTCT